>JANQIV010000079.1 GCA_028282005.1 Melioribacteraceae bacterium
AAATTTATTTGAACACATTATTAACGAAGAAGGGCAATATTTTCTTGGTTTCCGTGATGTGCCTGTTGCTGATGAGACAATCGGTAGAGTTGCCAAATCAGTAATGCCGGTTTTTAAACAAATTATTATTGGCAAGGGTAGCGAAACTAAAGTAAAAGATTTTGAGCGGAAACTTTTCATCATCCGTAAAAGAATGGGAAATGAAATTAAGAAACTTGAGATTTCCCAAAAGAATTATTTTTATATCTGTAGCCTCTCGTCAGAAGTGCTTGTTTACAAAGGTCAACTAAAAGCTGAACAGCTTGATTTATTTTTCCCTGATCTTCAGTCTGATGATTTTCACTCTGCAATGGCTTTGGTACACTCGCGCTACAGCACAAATACTTTTCCAACATGGGCATTGGCACATCCGTTCAGAATGATAGCTCATAATGGAGAAATAAACACTCTTCGCGGAAATGTGAATGCATTTAATGTGCGCGAAAAACTTTTTGAAAGCGAAATATTCGGTAGGGACATACGTAAAATATTTCCTGTAATTGCGCCAAGCAAAAGTGATTCAGCCGCATTTGATAATGCACTTGAAATGCTTGTCTTTGCCGGAAGATCGTTACCTCACGCTGTGATGATGATGATTCCCGAAGCGTTTACCGGAATAAAAAATATCGATGAGCAGAAAAAAGCTTTTTACCAATACCATTCCTGTTTAATGGAACCGTGGGATGGCCCGGCGACGATTTCTTTTTGTGATGGCAGATATATTGGTTCGATACTCGACCGAAATGGATTGCGTCCTTCACGTTACTGGATTACCGGCGACGACCGTGTGATAATGTCATCGGAGACTGGGGCACTTGAAATTGAAGAAGATAATGTAATCGAAAAAGGAAGACTTCAGCCTGGTAAAATATTTTTAGTTGATACTGATGAAAAAAGAATCATTACCGATGGAGAAATTAAAGAGAAGCTTTTCAATCAGAAGCCATATAAATCGTGGCTGCAAGAAAAATTGGTTGATCTTAATTCATTAAGTGAAGTAAATGAAACAAACGAATTATCAAAAGAACTTTTGTTTACAAAACAGAAAGCATTTGGTTATACAATTGAAGATGTCAATTTACTAATAGCACCGATGGCTCAAACCGGTAAAGAAGGAATTGGCTCTATGGGTGCTGACAATCCGGTTGCAGTTCTTAGCGAAAAACCGCAATTGCTTTTCAATTATTTTAAACAATTATTTGCTCAAGTTACTAATCCACCAATTGATGCTATTCGTGAAGAGATTATAATGTCAAGCGAGGTGTTGCTTGGAACAGAGTTGAACATACTCGACGAAACTTCCGAGCATTGTAATAGGCTTAGACTTGATGGGCCTGTAATTTCAAACAAAGATTTTAGGAAACTAAAAAAGATTAATCAAAACGGATTAAAGCCGATAACAATTCCTATGCTTTTTGATAGACATTTTAGTGATCTAGGTTTAAAGCAGGGATTAAATGCACTATTCACAAATGTTGATAATGCTATTTCTCAAGGTTATACTTTAATTATTCTATCTGACAGAGGATTAAATAAAAACAAAGCTCCAATCCCATCGCTACTTGCTTGCTCCGGTTTACATCAACATTTAATTAAAAAGGGTACACGAACAAAAGTTAGTTTGATTCTAGAAACAGGTGAAGCACGCGAAGTGCACCACTTTGCAACACTAATCGGTTACGGAACGAATGCCATAAACCCATATTTAGTTTTTGATACAATAAAAGATGAAATCAAAAAAGGAAATTACTCGGATGATATTGAGTACAGGAAAGCAGCAAATAATTACTTAAAAGCTGTTGAAAAAGGATTGTACAAAATAATTTCAAAGATGGGAATTTCAACGATTCAATCATATTGCGGTGCTCAGATATTTGAAGCGATTGGATTGAATTCAAAATTTGTCGATGAATATTTCACTTCTACTCCAACAAGAATTGGCGGAATCGGTTTAAACGAAATTGCTAAAGAAACTATTTTAAGGCATGATAAAGCCTTTGAAAACGAAAACGATTTTGAAATGCTTGACGAAGGCGGGAATTACAAAGTAAGAGCCGGACAAGAATTTCATCAATGGAATGGTGAAACTATTGCTTTGTTGCAGCATGCTGTTCGTTCCAACAATTATGAGATTTATAAAAAGTTTTCCGCAAAAGTTAATGAGGCCAATAAAGGTTATTCAACTATTCGTTCTTTATTGGAATTCAAAGAAAGAAAACAAGTATCAATTGACGAAGTTGAGCCTGCAGAAAACATAATGAGAAGATTTGCAACCGGGGCAATGAGCTACGGTTCTATTTCAAAAGAAGCACATGAAACACTGGCTATTGCAATGAATAAAATTGGAGGATTCTCCAACACCGGTGAGGGTGGAGAAGACTCCAACCGATTTAGAGTTGATGAAAACGGCAATATTAAAAACAGCAGAATTAAGCAAATAGCTCAGGGTCGTTTCGGTGTAACTATTGAATATTTGGTTAATGCTGATCAGCTGCAAATTAAAGTTGCCCAAGGTGCAAAGCCTGGTGAGGGCGGACAACTTCCTGGACATAAAGTAAGTGAAGAGATTGCTCAAACTCGTTACACAACACCAGGTGTTGGTTTGATTTCGCCACCCCCGCATCACGATATTTATTCGATTGAAGATTTGGCTCAGCTTATTTACGATTTGAAAAACTCAAATCCGAAAGCTGACATAAGTGTAAAACTTGTCTCGGAAGTTGGCGTGGGTACTATTGCAGCCGGAGTTGCTAAAGGGAAAGCAGACCACATATTAATTAGTGGTTACGAAGGCGGTACGGGTGCTTCACCACTTACATCAATTAAACATGCAGGATTACCCCTCGAGTTGGGGCTCGCAGAAACTCAACAAGTATTGGTAATGAATGATTTGCGTCAACGAGTAAAACTTCAAGCTGATGGCCAATTAAAAAACGGAAGAGATGTGGTTATGGCGGCTATTCTTGGTGCAGATGAATTTGGTTTTGCTACGGCTCCCTTAATTACAATGGGCTGTATTATGCTGCGCAAATGTCATCTAAACACATGTTCAGTTGGTGTCGCTACGCAAGATGAACACTTAAGAAAAATGTTTAAAGGTACACCGGATCATGTAATTAACTATTTCAAGTTTATCGCTGAAGAAGTTCGGGAAATAATGGCTAAACTTGGATTCAAAAAACTTGATGACTTAATTGGAAAAACTGAGCTATTAAAACAAAAAAGAAATACCGGAAATTGGAAAGCAGATAAAGTTGATTTTACAAACTTGCTGCACAGACCAGATACACCATATAAGAAACCTCTTTACAATACTGAAAAACAAGAGCACAGCATTGAAAACGTGATTGATAAAAACATAATTGACCTCTGCAGAAAAGCAATTTCCAAATCAAAGCCGGCTTACTTTAGTTATCCGATACAAAATACTGACCGTGCTACTGGAACACAACTTAGCTCTGTAATAGCTAGTAAATATGGCATGGATGGCTTAAAAGATGATACGATAAATGTGAGCTTTGAAGGTTCAGCCGGACAAAGCTTTGGGGCTTTCTTAGCCAAAGGAATTACATTTCATTTGGAAGGTGACTCAAATGACTATATCGGAAAAGGGCTTTCCGGCGGAAAGATAATCGTTAGCTTGAAGGAGAATTCAAAACTTGAAGCTGCAAAAAATATCATCGTAGGGAACGTTGCGCTCTATGGTGCAATAAGAGGGGAAGCTTATTTTAACGGAATAGCCGGTGAAAGGTTTGCTGTACGTAACAGTGGTGCAAATGCAGTTGTAGAGGGCATTGGAGATCATGGCTGCGAATACATGACTGGGGGCAGAGTTGTAGTTTTAGGTGATGTTGGCAGAAATTTTGCAGCCGGTATGAGCGGGGGTATCGCCTACGTTTATGATTTCCGTAAAGTATTCCAAAGCAAATGCAATATGGAAATGGTTGAGCTTTTCAAGCTTGAAAACAGTGAAGATATCAAAGACGTTAAATCAATGATTGAAAAACATTTTGCTTACACACAAAGCGTTGTTGCTGAAAAGATACTAAACAACTGGGATATTGAAGTAAAACACTTTGTTAAAGTATTCCCAACAGATTACCGTAGAGTTTTAGAAGCAGAAAATAACTCGATAAAGAAGAACTTTAACAAAATTAAAGATACATTTTTTCAATCGTCAAAAAACTTGGTGAATTAGATGGGCGACATAAAAGGGTTTATAAAACACAAAAGAGTTGACTTCAAAAAAGAACATGTCAAAAATAGAATTAAACATTGTAAAGAATTTGTGAAGATAGACACAGATAAGGAATTGCAAATTCAAGCATCGCGCTGCATGGATTGTGGGATTCCTTTTTGTCAAACCGGTTGTCCGGTTGATAACATTATCCCGGATTGGAATGATCTTGTTTACAATAATAAGTGGTACGAAGCTTATCTACGATTGTCCAAGACTAATAACTTTCCCGAGTTTACGGGAAGAGTTTGTCCGGCACCTTGTGAAAATTCATGTACTCTCGCTATCAATAATGATGCAGTAACTATAAAAAATATCGAAGTATCGATCATCGAAAAAGCCTTTGAAAAAGGTTGGGTAAATGCAAATCCACCAAAAGAGAGAAGTGATAAAAGTGTTGCAGTTATTGGGTCGGGTCCTGCAGGCTTGGCTTGTACAGATCAATTGAATCAAAAAGGGCATAATGTAACTGTGTTTGAAAAGAATGAAGTCGTTGGCGGACTTCTTTCAGTTGGTATCCCGGATTTCAAAATGGAAAAACGCATTGTTGAAAGAAGAGTTAAATTGATGAAAGATGAAGGGATTGAGTTTTTCACAAACGCTAATATTGGTGATGAAATTCATCCTGATGAATTGAAAGAAAAGTTTGATGCTTTTGTTTTGTGTGTTGGTGCTGAGCAAGGCAGAGATCTGCAAATTGAAGGAAGGCATTTAAACGGTATTCACCTTGCGATGGATTTTTTATCTCTTCAAAATGAAGCAGTTAGAAAAGGAGAAGATGGAAGCAATAATAATATTAACGCACAAAACAAAAATGTAGTTGTACTTGGTGGTGGCGATACTGGTTCAGATTGTATTGGAACATCTATCAGACAAGGGGCTGCTTCCGTTAAAAATTTCGAGTTGCTTTCAAAACCTCCCAAAGAAAGAAGTGCTGATAATCCTTGGCCGCGATGGGCATTTATCGAGAGAACATCAACATCACATGAAGAAGGTTGTGCTAGAGATTACGGAATTCTTACGAAAAAGTTTTCCGGAGAAAATGGTTCTGTTAAAAAGCTTCACGCTGTGAGGGTTGAATTCATTAAAAGTTCTAACCCAGGTGAAAGGCCTCACATGGTCGAGATACCAAATTCAGAATTTGAAATTGAAACTGATTTGGTATTGTTGGCACTAGGTTTTACCGGGCCAAAGAAAAATAAATTACTTTCCGGTTTTGGTGTTGATTTAACAGAAAGAGGTAATATAAAAACCGATATCAAAAATATGACAAATGTTACTGGTGTTTTTGCTGCCGGTGATTCCCGGCGAGGGCAATCACTTGTGGTTTGGGCAATAAATGAAGGCCGGGCTACTGCTGAATATGTTCATGAGTACTTAAAGATTTCTTAAAAGTCTCCTTTGTTAGTGTAATAAAGTACTATGAGGAGTTCTAGCTTAACGGTTGAACTCCTCTTTCTTTCAGTTCACCTCAAAGAATTATCACTTCAATTTTTGTCATTTCCGTTCCCCAAAATATGCGGTTAGATTTGCATCAGATATTTTTAACAATGGGGGAGGCCATGAACAAAATAATCGTAATCTTAATTTTACTAGTATGTGCACTAGCAAAGACTTTCGGACAATCCGATATAAGCGGATTTGTTTATGACAATGAGTCTGGAGAATCTTTGATTGGTGCAAATGTTTTTATTAAAGAAGTTTCATCCGGAGCCAGTTCAAACATAAGCGGCTATTTCGTTATTTCTAATATTCCTGCCGGGACTTATACTTTAATTACAAGTTATGTCGGATATCAGAGCAAAACTGAAAAAATAAAAGTCCCTGAAAACAAAAATTTAGAACTTGAAATAAGATTATCTCCAAGTACAATTGAAACTGATGAAGTAGTTGTTACAACTCAATCTGAAGAGATAGCGGTAAATCTTTTTTCAAAACCAATTTCAACTGTTGAGCTTACAGCTACAAAAATATTTTCCAGACCTGATTTCATAGAACCAGATCTATTAAGAGTTTTGCAAACAATTCCGGGTGTAACCGCGGCCAATGATTTTTCGGCAGGAGTATATGTTAGGGGGGGAACACCTGACCAGAACTTATTTTTAATTGACGGCTCCGATGTTTACAATCCGGATCACTTTTTCGGAATATTCTCAACATTCAATACTGATGCAATTAAAAAAGTAGATTTTTACAAAGGCGGTTATGGTGCCGAATACGGCGGAAGATTATCTTCACTGGTTAACATCATTAATTTGGATGGTAATCGTGAAAAAATTAAAGGGGCTTTTAACGTTTCCTTCTTAACCGGTTCAGGTAACTTACAAGTTCCATTAGGTAAACTTGGCTCAATTTCTGGTTCGTTCAGAAGAACGTATCTCGAGTTATTTAAGAATATGTCTGACAATGATGAAATTCCGGATTATCATTTTTGGGATGGAAATATTAAAACGTTTTTAGACTTAGGCAAAAATGATAAACTTTCGATAAGTGTGTTCCGCGGATTGGATAATCTTAATATTGAAGAAAACAGTGTTGAAGGCGTGCCGAGAATTTTATATGAATTTGGAAACATCACCGGCAGTGTAAACTGGAAACATATTTTCGGTACAAAATTATTCTCAAACTTTTTGGTGACAGGTAGCCGTTTTATGTCTGACTTTGACTTACCGGCTTTTGGAATTCGTGAAGACAATGACCTTGATGATGTCACTTTCAAAGCATCATTAGAATATTATGCAAATCAAAACCTAACTTTTAGGTTGGGCGGTGAATATAAAAATGTTGATCAAAAATTCGATTCCAAAACAAACACCGAACAAATTCTCTTTAAAAATACAGCAAAGCTAACAAGTGCATATTTAAGTACCAACTGGAAACCAAATCCTCTTTGGGATATAGAACTTGGTATAAGAGGCTCTTACTACAAAAGCAATTATAACGATACCAAGATAGCTCCTCGGTTCAGTGTAAAATACCGTTTAAGCGAAACGATGAACGCAAAATTTAACACGGGTGTTTTTTATCAATATGTTAACCGTTTTGAAAGACAGTTTTTCAACGCAATTTGGGCAGTAAGTGATAAAAATACGCCAATTTCGAATTCAGTTCATTTTATAGGGGGTATTCAAAAAGTATTCGGTAATTCAATTGAACTTGATGCAGAGGTGTTTTATAAAACTTATAAAGATATTTCTCAAAATAACTTTTATGTGGCGAATGATATTAAAGCTACAGGCTTTAGCGACGGACGTGTTCTTTTCACCGACCCTAGTGGAGCGTTTTTAACCGGTGACGGTAAATCACTCGGCTTTGAAATCGGCTTAAGAAAAAATACTGGTTCAGTTACCGGATCGATAAATTATACTTATTCAAAAACAGAATACAAATTTAACAGACTAAATAACGGTAATGATTTTAGTCCGCGGCACGATAGAAATCATTCGATCAATGCTGATTTAACTACTGATATCACAGATGTTCTAAACAGTATAAATTTTGGTTTGTTCGATCATTTTGATAAAGATGAAAGTGTTACACTTAACCTTTATTCAATTTTTTCAAGCGGTCAACCGATTACTGTTCCTACTTCAAGTTACTATGTAAACTTTTCACCGGATTGGCAAGATTATCAGTCATTAGCTCTTTATCCTGGTGAAATAAATTCATTCAGATTACCAAACTATTTTAGACTGGACTTATCATTAGCGTACACAAATAAACATGAGAATTTTGATATCCAGTTTTTCATAAAAGTTTACAACGCAACAAATAGAAAAAATATTTGGTTTGTTTCTTACAGAAATGAAGATAAAGCTGACGTTCCTGAAATAACATCAATAGGCAACTTACCGATCATTCCAAGTTTTGGATTTAGATTAACTTTTTAATTAGAGGGTGAAATGAAAAAAATAATTATTAGCATAGTGTTCGTTGTATTTGCAGCTATTGGCTGCGATGATGCAACAGTAAATAACTCAGATTTTGAATACGACGAAAAGATAGTAATTCAAGGATTTTTATCACCGGGAAAAGCAGTTGAAAATATTAAGCTGACAAGGAATAATCCGGTAACCAATAAAAATGCTTCTTCGGAAGAATTACTACCCGAAACTAATAATGTAGTTGTTACCATAAATGGAGTTAAATTGGATTATTCTCCGAGTAGAAAATATTACAGCGACAGAATTAATGTTGAAAGTCATGGAGTTTATGTACTAAAAGTAACTGCAGTAATTGACGGAAAAAGTTTAACAGCGTCATCCACTACGGTTGTTCCGCCTTCCGGGTTTCAAATTTTAGAAGAGAATTTAGGAGATATTAAATTCGATGTTGATTCACCGGACTTTAGTTTTACAAGATCAATGAATTACGATGAGTTCTATTTGTTTTCAATTGTTGCTCAAAATCCCGATACATTGAATTACATTCAGAATCATCCCTTTCAAGGTCAAAGAAATGGCAAAGAGGTACTGGATGAATTAAACCAGTTATCTCATAACTTGGAAATATTTAGTGATTTGTCAAATGTTTCCGAAAATCTGATTACTCTTTCAGTTGGAATGGAGAATACAAATTTCTATACTAATTATAAATTAGTAGGTTATGCAGCAGACAGAAACTACAAAGATTTTGTTTTAACTGCACTTGATGTACAAA
>JANQIV010000125.1 GCA_028282005.1 Melioribacteraceae bacterium
TTATGGAAAAGGATATACAAGTATTAAAGTTGAAACCTTGCCGAAGAATTTTGATTTCAATAAATTTCCGATCAATATTATTTCAAAAAATAGCACATATTCAAATAAAATTGATATTGACGAACCAGCCAATTTTATTATTAAACAGAATGATAAAATTAAATACGTAATTATGAATGGATTTGTAATTGATTTAGCTGTACAAAAAAACAAAAAAATGAACGGATTATTTTTCAAATAAGTATTATTTTTATTTAGTTTAATTTTAACAAATATGTCAACAATCGAAGAAACAACAAATAATTCCGGCACAAAAGTAGATTATAAGGAATTTGAAAAAGAAGCACTTCCGCACATGGATGCTCTTTATAATTTCGCTTTAAAAATGACCGGCGACGCTGACGATGCCCAAGATTTGGTTCAGGAAACTTTTTTAAAGGCTTTTCGGTTCTTTGATAAGTTCGAACGGGGCACTAATTGCAAGGCTTGGTTGTTTAGAATATTGAAAAACTCGTTTATCAACGATTATCGCAAGTCTTCAAAAGAACCCGATAAAGTTGATTACGATGATATTCAAAATTTTTATGAAAATATAAAGGCTACTGATATTAAAACTCAACATGCAGAAGCGGATGTTTTTAGTAAATTACTGGACGATGATATTTCATCGGCTATCTCTGATTTACCGGAAGATTTTAGAACAGTAATAATTTTATCTGATATTGAAGGATTTAACTACGAGGAGATCGCAGATTTTATTGATTGCCCCGTTGGCACTGTTCGCTCACGGTTACACCGTGCAAGAAAGATGCTTTATGCAAAATTACATAACTATGCAAAACAGAAAGGTTTTTTATAAAAATAAGTTATAATGGATTCAATAAACGAAAATATAACTGCATTAGTTGATAACGAGATAAACGATTCACGCAAAATAAATGAGTTAAATAAAGCAATCTCAGAAAATGAAGATTTGCTTTTAGAATATAATATTCAAAGTTCGGTGAAAAATCTGTTAAAAGAGCGATTTGCCGGACAGAAAGCTCCCCTCCATTTAAGAGAATCTGTTATCCAATCAACTATAAAGTCTTATGATAACCCTGTCGCTGAACCAAAACCTATTTTTGATATCTGGAGTATTTTCAAGTCTCCGCAGTTTGCGTTTGCTACTTTAATAATAATTGCAGCAGTTTTTTACTTTACCGGAAATTCAAATGTTGATCCGGTGAAACTCTTTAACCAACAAAGCGGCAATTTTAATATGGCTGTGCAAGCTGAGAGAAATTTTGAAAGTATTATGAAGGGTGAATTAACGGTTCAATTGGCAAGTAATAATCCCGAAGAATTGAAAGCATTCTTTAAGGAGAATGGAGTGGATTACGTTTGCAGCATTCCTACTTTTGATGATTGGAATTTGGTAGGAGCCGTAGTTTCAGAAGACAAAGGGAAAAAATTTGCTCACCATGTTTATGCAGGTGATGACGGGCAAATTTTATATTTATACCAAGTACAGAAAAAATATCTTACTTCGACAAAAATACTTGATCTATCAAATGACATGATGGACTATTTGAGTGACGGCAATATTGTGAAAGTAGACAAAGTTGATCATAATACATTTCTGTGGATGTCTGGAGAAAACGTATTCTCATTAGTTTCAAATGAAAGTATTAGTAAAATAGAGAACAAATTTTTAGCCGGATTCTTATGAAAAGCATTTTCAATATCAAAAAGATTATAGTTCCAACCGATCTCAGTGCTCTTTCACTGACGGCTTTCAACTATGCAAAAGATATCGCTGAAAGATGGGAATCTGAAATTCATCTTGTTTATGTTTTGGAGAAATCACCGCCATTTTTAGCAATGCGTTCTTTGGATGTTGACGAAAAAGAAGTAATGACATCAATGGAAAAGAAAGCAAAAGAGCAGCTTGAAAATGAAGTTGAGAGTTACTCCAAAGAAACTGATGTTAAAATTCAACCAGTTCTATTAAAAGGTGTAGACTACGAAGAAGTTGTAAAATATTCTAAAGACATTAAAGCTGATTTAATTGTACTTGCTACACATGGTAGAACAGGAATTTTACACACTTTGCTCGGCAGTGTTGCAGAAAAAGTGATTAGATATGCAAAATGCCCTGTGCTTGTAACTACCCCTACAGAAAATGATGTTTAATATTTTATTTGTATTTCAATAAAACATTAAGTAACTTAAAAGACGTATTTTTTATAACCTATAATAAGGTGGTGATTACCGTGGTTGGAATTGTCGTAAATGACAATGAGAATATCGACAGAGCTTTGAAGAGATTCAAAAAGAAGTACGAAAGATCTGGAATTTTAAAAGAGTATAAAAAACGTACATTCTTTCAGAAGCCTTCTATTGAAAAGAGAATGGAAAGACTCAAAGCTAGAAGAAGAGCGATAAAAGAAAACATGCGCGAAAGAAATTAGCCGTAAGCTCTTCATTTAAAAATTAAAAACCCCTTTCAAAAAAGGGGTTTTTTTTATGCTCAAATTTTACTAAAAATTTCTTACTGACCGTCTGTCCCTGAATTATCATCGGTATTACCTGCTCCAGTTGATGGAACTGTGCCATCACCTGCTGGTTGGCCTTCTTCAAAAGTTGGTGGTAATGAAGGTTGTGCAGGAACTTGATTTTGCCTTGATGAACTTTGGATTATGCTTTCAATTTCGTCGGCTGATTTTTTACCAGGCAAGAAAAATAGATTTATTACAATTGCTAAACCTAAAATTAATCCGCCAAGCCACCATGTAACTTTACTCAAAAAATCTGCAGTTCTGCGTGTACCGAACACTTGTCCGAAATCGCTGCCACCGGCACCGCCAAAAGTACCAGCTAAGCCGCTACCTTTACTTGCTTGCAGTAGTACTACAATTACCAAAATAAAAGAAATTATAATCGAAACAGTTATTAAGAATGAATACATTTTTACTCCATTAACATTTGTAGCGAGGGAGGGATTCGAACCCCCGACACGCGGATTATGATTCCGCTGCTCTAACCTACTGAGCTACCTCGCCATCCTGTAAAAATACAGACTTCAAATATAAGGTTACTCCTTTTTTGTTGCAAGTTTTTTTGGTTGAAGGATTGAAAAAGTCACACTGAGCTTGTCGAAATGTGTTTAAGTAGATCAAGTAAACATGTTTCGACACGCTCAACATTGCGAATTGATTTTTACAGTTATTTCATTTTATCTAAAATATTCCGCTTATACTCTGTTCTGTAAATTCCATCTCCAACATGAGTCCAAGAAAAAATTGGTAATCCCAATTTATTTAATCTATCTGCGGTTGTGTTAATTCTTGCAACGGGATCAGGGTGTGTTGAAAGAAATGTCGCAACTCCACCACCGCCGGAAGAAACTTTGTTTTCATCACGCATTTTTTCAAAAAAGAATTTTACAGCACCGGGATAATAACGAGTGGACTGTAAATATTTAATTGAATAATCATCCGACTCATCTTCATTTGCGCGGCTATTTGCCAATAATCCCAATCCGGAAAATAAATTTGCAGCCATTACCGCAATTTGTGATGGATTATTTCCCAGTGCAATGCTGGCAATAATTTGCAAACCATATGCAGAAGAAATTCTTTGTGTAGCGTGCCTTCTTTCAACATGAGCAATTTCATGTCCAATAACACCGGCTAGTGCAGCCTCTGAATCTAAATATTTTATAAGACCAGTGTACAAATAGACGTATCCACCCGGGACAGCAAATGCGTTGAGTGTTGTATCGTTTTTAATTATTTCGAGCTGATAATTGTAAACTGACTTTTTCTTGATTTCCGGTGATGCTAAAACGTGCTGAAAAATTCGTTTATCAATGTAATCTTTAACTTGCTGGTTTTCATAAATTGGATATTCTTTTGAATTTTTTCTGATCTCTTCGTCAAACTGCTGACCCATTTTAACTTCGTCACTATCGGTAAATAAATTGATACCTGTAGAACAGGCTACAACTATCAGCCCGAAAAATAAAATTCTAATAACATTTTTTTTCATTTTATGTTTCACCCTCATGTTGAAATATTAAACCTTTTTCTCAATAAATAAATAAATACCGGAGCACCAAGCAATGCAGTTATAGCACCTACCGGTAACTCAGCCGGAGCAATAATTGTACGGGCAAGAGTATCGCATAAAAGTAAAAACATTGCTCCGATAAAGAAAGAATATGGAATTACAATTCTGTTGTCCACACCGAAAATTAGTCTGCAAACGTGCGGAACTAACAAGCCGACAAATCCAATTATTCCGGAAACAGAAACGATTGCACCCACAAGAAAACTAGATAAAATATACGCTAAATTTTTTAATAGTTCAGTATTGATTCCCAAATGCTTCGCATTATCGGTACCGATTGAAAGCACATTAAACTTTTGGGAATTAATTGACAAAATGAACGCGACTAAAATACTCAACGGCAATAAATAATAAGATGTAAATTTTTCTGCCGAAGATAAATTGCCGAGCACCCAAAAAATTGCATTTCGTAAAGAATCATCAAGCAATATCATCATCAGCATAATTAACGCTGAAAAGAAAGCACCAACCATTACGCCGGATAGTAACAAAACATTTGGCTCAATTTCGCCGAATCTTCTTCCTATAAAAAAAACCAAAAATATTACTGAAAGTGCACCAACAAAAGCTAATAACTGAGTCCAGAAAAATGCTAACCCCAATAAAAAAGAAAGTACTGCACCGAATGTTCCACCGCTGGAAACTCCAAGAATATATGGTTCTGCAAGCGGATTCATTAAAATCGCTTGGAAAACAGCACCGGTAACCGAAAGACCACCACCAATTGCAATTGCAAGTAAAATCCTCGGAACCCGGATTTCAAAAACAATTGTGCTGAGCGACTCATGATTTTGATTACTAAAAAATACCGATAACATTTCCGTAAATGAAATGTTATATGTACCAATCATTAAACAAATAACAGAAACTATTATTAGAAGAATAAATAGAGTAAGAATTTTTAGAATATATCTGGAATTAATTAATTGTGAAGTTGCATCCATAGATAATCAAGTATTTCTTGTATACCGTTTTTGGTTACTGAGGAACAAACAAATATAGGCCCATCGTAACCATTTATTTTTTTTGTTTTGAATTCACCTATTTCTTCATCAAAAAGAATATCCGATTTTGTTAATGCAACAAACTTAGGTTTTTGGGACAATACTTCACTATGATTAGTAAGTTCTTTGATTAAAATGTCATACTGTTCTTGCAGATTTTCTTCAGATAAATCGAGCATTATCAACAAGATTTTCGTTCTTTCAATATGACGCAGAAACTGCAATCCCAGCCCCTTTCCTTCATGGGCTCCTTCAATTATCCCTGGTATATCCGCAATTACCATACTTTGATAATCTCTGTAATTTACAATTCCCAGGTTGGGAGTTAAAGTTGTGAATGGGTAATCCGCTATCTTTGGTTTTGCAGCAGATACTGTGGAAATAAAAGTAGATTTGCCAGCGTTCGGAAATCCTACCAAACCTACATCTGCGATAAGCTTTAATTCAAGAAAGAGATTTTTCTCTTCTCCATCTCTTCCATCTTCCGCAAAGCGCGGAGCTTGGTTGGTGGAAGTGGCAAACTTGCTATTCCCTTTTCCTCCCCGGCCTCCTTTTACAACAGTAATCTGCATTCCTTTTTCATTTAAGTCTGCAAGAATTTCGCCATTCTCATCTTTTACCAAAGTACCAACGGGTACTTTAATTTCTTTATCTTCGCCATTCTTTCCGTCTTTTAGCGAACCTTCACCTTTTTTTCCGTTCGGGGCAATGTACTGCCCTTTATATCTGAAATCTAAAAGTGTGTTCAAATTTTCATTTGCAATAAAAATAATCGCTCCACCATCACCACCATCACCACCTGCAGGCCCACCTTTGGGGACGTACTTCTCCCTCCTGAACGCAACAGCTCCATCACCGCCATCACCGGCTTTTACATAAATTTCTGCTTGGTCAATAAACATTTTTAATGATCAAAATATTCTGAAATGATATCAAAAAACTTTAAGGCTTCTTTTGACGTGTTATTTATTCCATTATCTTTCAAATACTCATTTAAGCTATAATGTGCTTCGTTAACAGATGTGCAATCGGATAATTTTTCAATTAATTCAGCAAATTCTTCCATATCGTTGTCAAATAGTTTTTCAACAATCCTCGCCATATTTTTGTTTTCCATAATATCAGATAGATCAACTTTCTCAACAACATTGTTTGTTGACGGACTGCTAGTCTCCGTTTCTAACTTTTCTTCAGGTTTATCTTCAGTTTCAATAATCTCTTTTGTTAAATTCTGCTCTGATGTTTGAACTTCAATTTCTTTCTCGTCTTCAAGTTTATTTACATTTTCTTCAACTTGTTGATCTTCTTCGATATTAAATTCATAATTATCTAAAACTGCATCTTCAACTTGAATTTCTTCAAACTCTTCATCATTTTCTTCAAGTATTATTTTTTCATCAAAAAAAGATGGTTGCACAATTCCTGAGCTTTGTGCACTATTTTTTTCAGGTTCTTCTGTTTTGATTAACTCTTCTTTTTCTGACTCACTTTCTTCCACAACATCCAGCGATTCGTCAAGTTTAACTTCTTCATCGACTTCAATTAAGCTTTCATCAATATCAATAACCATTTCATTATCCAACTCTTCATTTTGTTGAACAGCTTCACCAATTTCCTCTTCAATATTTATAACATCATCAACATGGCTTTCTATTAATTCTTCATCTTTATCAGAGTCAAACTCAATTATTGCTTCATCATCATTATCAATTGCTAAATCATCAGCCTTTTCTTCAACAGCATCATCAACAATTTCTTGTTCAATCTGATCTACATTTAGGAATTCTTCTTCTGCATTAAACTCTAAAACAACTTCCTCATCGCTCTCTTCTATGAACTCATCATTTTCATCTTGTTCGATTTCATCAATTATTAATTCATTTTTTTCTTCAACAATTTCTTCCTGTTCATTTTCAGAGTCCATCTCAAAACTAACTATCTCATCATCAATAATTTCTTCTTCTTGAATAATTTCGTTTTCAGTCTTATTCTCTTCTTCAAGCTCATCGGGGAGTTCATCAATTATTTGGTCATTTATATCAATTTCATTTGTGTCTTCAACTTGATCAATTATTAGTGTTTCTGTCTCTTCTTGTTTTTGAGGATTCACATTTTCTTCAGCAACTTTTTTAGGTTTTGGCTCCTCAGTTTTTTTTGCAAAATCTTCTCCAAATTCTTCTGTAAACAAATCGTCATCATTATTTAGAATTTCTCGCAAGTCTTCGAATTCATCATCATCTGCTATTTTTTTTACTTTATCTGCCGACTCTTCTTCCAAAATCTCTTCTGTTTCAGTTTCTGTTGAGAACTCTTCTTCGGCCTTTTCTGGAATTTCATCATGTTGTTGAATACTGTCAAACTCGGCAACTTCGACAGTTTCTTCAATTAGAGTTTCTTCAACATCTTCGATTGCTTCGTCTTCCAATACCGGATCTTTTATTTCAAAATCGAACTCAGCTTTTTCTACTTCCTCATCTATTTCCTCATTTTTAGAATCTAATTCAGTATCAACTAATTCTTCAATACCGTCATTTTGCTCTTCATAAATTTTCGTATCAGGTTCTTCAGAAACGCTTTCAACAATATCTTCACTTACAATTTCTTCTTCAATTTCTATCTTTTCTTCGGTTACAGGTTCATCAACTTTTACTTCTTCAAAAACATCTGATTCTTCAGTTTTATGGATTTTAATTTTATTGAGAATGGCCATTAAATCGGAAATCTCATACTTATATTTTTCTTCGCCGGCTAAAGATTTTTGTAGTGCATTGATGTGGTCGATAAGCCCTTTTTCCTTTAAAAAACCCTCAACAGCTTTAATCGGGACTTTTGATTTATTGGTATTCCCAAAATTCAAAAACTCACTGATCGAACCAAGGCTTGTTTCAAGCATATCATTTAAATAACTGTCAATGCCAATTTTATCAATCTTTATCAGCAATTGCTTAAATTCGGTATTGTTAAGCGAAAGAAGTTTTTTCTTATTTAAATAAGAAATGAGAACATCTTTTAAATAATCATAGTAGTAAACGTAATTCAGTATTTGCTTTATTTCGAGAGTAGTTTTGTGTTCTTCTTCGTCGTATATAAATTTCACCAAAGACCAATTCGGACGAACAAGAAAATTCACATTAAAAGATGTAGCGTGTAGGATTAACTTTTTGACGTAATCAAGTGAAAACCGTTTTGTGCTTTTAACTTCTTCCCCAATCTGCAAAAAATATTGGTTTATTTTTTCACTTGTATAATCAAATACAGAATCGCGGAGCATCTTTTGGCGGTCTTCAAAAATGAGATAATCAATTTCAGCAGAAATGTACTTTAGAATCGCAGGGTGCAAGTCGGCAGATATCAATTGATCATAAGTTAAAAAAGAGCCAATCTTTTTTACTTTATTGAGATTGAAATCATAAATAAATTTTATTTCGCGTTCAAACATATCAGCAACTGCTCAATAAACTTTTTTATCGATAATGGAAATAAATAATACAAAAATGAAATAAAAAAATCCCGATTAAATTAACCGGGATTTAACACATATCACAATACAACTAAAATATTATGCCTCTTGTTTACTTCCTGAAAGCTTTGATACGAAAAAATCTCTGTTCATTTGTGCAATGTTCTTTACAGAAATTCCTTTAGGGCATTCAGCTTCACAAGCATAAGTATTTGTACAAGCACCGAATCCAAGTTCATCCATTACAGCAACCATTTTTTGAACTCTTTCGTAGCGTTCAGGCTGTCCTTGTGGAAGTACGGCAAATTGAGTAACCTTTGCACTTGTAAATAACATTGCAGAAGCATTTTTACAAGCAGCAACACAAGCACCGCAACCAATGCACTCAGCAGCATCCATTGATCTAGCAGCAACTTCTTTTGGAATCGGAATTGCATTTGCGTCAGGAACACCACCGGTATTGACTGAAACGAACCCGCCTGCGTACATGATTTTATCAAAGCCCGATCTGTCAACCGTCAAATCTTTCATAACCGGGAAGGCCTTCGCTCTGTAAGGTTCAATGTAAACTGTATCACCATCATTAAACTGACGCATATGTAGTTGGCATGTGGCTATTTTAGGTACTGGACCATGTGGCTGCCCATTTATTACTAATCCACAAGTACCGCAAATACCTTCACGGCAATCGCTCTCAAAAACAATAGGTTCTTTGCCTTCTTGTTCCAAGGAGTTATTTAGTTCGTCGATCATTTCTAAAATCGAAGCGTCAGGAGAAACTTCAACATCGTAATCGACAAAGCTGCCTGCAGCTTTTGGACCTGGCTGGCGCCAGATTTTCAATTTCAATTTTAAAGTTGTATCAGCCATTATTTATAACTCCTTGTAGCTAATTTCACATATTCAAATTCGAGTTCTTCTTTGTGCATATCCCAATGGCTTTCACCGCTAAACGCCCATGCAGAAACATGTGTGTAATTTTCATCGTCACGTAAAGCTTCACCTTCTTCTGTTTGATATTCTTCTCTAAAGTGTCCACCGCATGATTCATTTCTTTCAAGTGCATCCAACGCCATTAGTTCACCAAGCTCAAGATAATCGGCAAGCCTGCCGGCTCTTTCAAGATTTTGGTTGATGTCTTTATCATTACCAACGACTTTAACATCATTCCAGAATTCTTGCTTAAGATCTCTTATTTCTTCCATCGCTTCTTTCAAGCCTTTTTCATTACGGCCCATGCCGACTTTATTCCACATAATTCTTCCAAGTTTTTTGTGGATATCGTCAACAGTTTGTTTACCGTTTATCGATAGTAATTTCTTTGTATAGTCTTCTAATTCTTTAGCTTCATCTTCAAACGCAGCATGATCTGTGCTTAACATATCCGGCTTATCCCCAGCCAAGTAGTTACCAACTGTGTAGGGAGCAACGAAGTAACCGTCAGCAAGCCCTTGCATTAAAGCACTTGCGCCAAGTCTGTTTGCACCGTGATCGGAGAAATTAGCTTCGCCTAATACAAATAAACCCGGGATGGTACTTTGCAGATTGTAATCAACCCAAAGTCCGCCCATAGTGTAGTGTGGAGCCGGATAAATCTGCATAGGTACTTTGTAAGGATTCTCACCTGTTATTGTTTCATAAATATCGAAAAGGTTTCCGTATTTTTCTCTGATGACATGTTCGCCTAATCTGTTGATTGCATCACTAAAGTCTAAGTAAACAGCTTCTTTGCCTTTTGCACCTCGGCCTTCATCAGCAACTTCTTTAGCACTTCTTGAAGAAATATCTCTTGGTGAAAGGTTACCAAATGAAGGATATTTTCTTTCAAGGTAATAATCTCTTTCACCTTCGGGGATATCGTTTGGTTCACGCTTATCACCTTTAGTTTTAGATACCCAAATTCTTCCGTCGTTTCTTAAGGATTCACTCATTAATGCAAGCTTTGATTGGGACTCGCCATGCAACGGCAAACAAGTAGGGTGAATTTGAGTGAAACATGGATTTGCAAATAACGCACCTTTTTTGTGTGCACGCCACGCAGCTGTAACGTTACAGTTCATCGCATTAGTTGAAAGGAAAAATACGTTTGAATATCCGCCGGTACAAAGCAACACAGCATGTGCAGAATATTTTTCAATTTCACCTGTAACTAAATCACGACAGATAATGCCTCTTGCGATACCGCCTTCAACAACAAGCCCGATCATTTCTTTACGTGTGTACATTTCCACTTTGCCCAAACCAACTTGTCTGCTCAAAGCACTGTAAGCCCCAAGTAACAATTGTTGCCCGGTTTGACCGCGTGCGTAAAACGTTCTCGAAACTTGGGCACCACCGAATGATCTGTTATCTAAAAGTCCGCCGTACTCTCTTGCAAATGGAACACCTTGCGCAACACACTGATCTATAATATTATTACTTACTTCTGCTAATCTATAAACATTTGCTTCACGAGCTCTAAAGTCGCCGCCTTTAACTGTATCATAAAATAATCTATAAATTGAATCACCGTCGTTTTGATAATTCTTTGCAGCATTGATTCCACCCTGAGCAGCAATTGAGTGAGCTCTACGGGCACTGTCGTGGTAAGTGAATGCTTTTACGTTGTAGCCCAATTCACCAAGTGAAGCAGCAGCCGAAGCACCGGCCAATCCGGTTCCGACTACGATAACATCAAATTTTCTTTTATTGGCTGGATTAACCAATTTCATATTGAATTTATGGTTAGTCCATTTTTCGGAAATATGTCCTTCAGGTATTCTAGAATCTAATTTTACCATTAGTTACCTCCATAAAAAAATAAGAAATACACAGGCATAGAACCGAAACCTACTGCCATAACTACAGAATAAATCTGGCCAATTTTTTCAATCACCGGGAAATACTTGCTGTTGTTCCAGCCAAAGGTTTGAAACGCACTTTGGAAACCGTGATTCAAATGGAAGCCTAATAATACCATAGCAATAATATAAAACACAGCATACCATGGCATACTAAAGAAATAAACAACGATTTCGAAAAACTCAAACTCGCCAGTTTCCGGATGTCCTTGAAAATTAAATGTAGCCCAAAAAGATGAGAGATGGAGAATGAGGAAAATAAAAACTATACTTCCGGTAGAAAGCATCGTTCTTGAAAAATAACTTGAATTTTTTGAAGCTGCATTTACAGCGTATCTTTCAGGCCTCGCTTGTCTATTGGCTATCCATAATCTAACACCGTTAACAATATGAAAAACAAACACTAACGCCAATATTACTTCGATTACTCTAATGATAGGCTTAAACGGCTCAAGAGTATGAACGTATGCGTTAAAAGCCTCTGCACCGGCAAACAATGTTAAGTTTCCGGCTAAATGAACTATTAAAAATAAAATTAAACAAATACCGGTAACCGCCATTACAAACTTTTTACCGATAGATGAATTTAAGCTCTCGGAAAGCCAACCCATTAAAGTCCTCCTTTTGCATTTTTTTTAGATAGAATACACCGGAATGAGGAATTACTAAGCTTAGATGAAAAATTGAGAATGGTTAAAAGCATTATATAGTATTATTATTTAGTCTGTAAAATAGTGTTAATCGTTACAAAATTCAAAACTATTTTCTGAAGGAATTAGTTTCAAATTAATTTTTATTTTGATACATCAATAGTTGTTTTTGGAAATGCTTATATAGAGAAAGAGAGGCTAAAAAACCTCTCTTTTATCCTTAAATTTAATTCCGATCTCTTCAAGTTCTTTTAATACTTTTGAATAAATTTCTGGCTTGGTCGGGATGTGTGTTCCGGTTTCGGTAATCTCACCGTTTAAAATAAGTTTTGCAGCAATTGCTGTCGGAATTCCAACAGTTTTGGAAATTGCTGTAAATACTTCTGTTTCACCATACTCAACTAAAGTTGAAATGATTCTTTCCTTTTTATTTTCTTCAGGAAATTTAGCATCAATTTCATGCTGAAGAATTACCATATCACGTTCACCAACCGGTAATGGCAATTTTTCGTTCAAAAGATCAGTCATTACCTCAGTCGATGTTTGAGGATTCCCTTTAATTTTTTCTTCAGAGAATAATCCCAACCACCTTAAGTTTTCCATAATTTTACCGGTCGGATTTATTCCGAGATAGTTAGCTACTCTAGTATGAAGCTTGGTTCCATTTGAATAAACTGGTAAAAATAATTCTGTAAACTCCGCATAGCTCATTTCGTTAAGATTTGAGATTTTTAATACTTCGTTTGGTATTCCGAGTTTAATAATTTGTAACCAAGTCTCGCTCCAGCCCGGGTAACGTAATGTTCCGCGAATCATTGTTTTAACTTTTTTCAAATTGAACAAATCTTTGTACACTAAAGAGTCCCTATTCGGATAAGCCTCAAGCGTTCCTACTCCATCAACATCAACTTGCCAGGTTCTTTGAAACAAATGATTGTGAGATACAATTTTTAATTGATGATTTTCCAAATACTGCGCACCGTAAAACCCGGCCATAACAATGTTTCTTGGATTCCAAGTGATTGTGTAGCGCAACGGATTAGACTGAACTTCAGGAGCTGGCAATCCACTGCCGTAAGAAACAAAATCAGTAACGTATCCGCCTCTGCTTCTGATATCCATTATCAATGACATTGCCGACATATGATCAATACCAGGATCAAGCCCCATTTCGTTTAAAATCAATATTCCTTTTTTCTTTGCATCTTTATCAAGATCCCGGATTCGCATATCTTCATAAGATGCAGTCACACAATTTTTGCCATAAGTTAAGCAGTCAAGCGCAATCAGATATTGAAATATCGGGGCTAGAAAGTTAATAACAATATCCGCACTTTTAATTTGTTCTTTTCTTAATTGTTCATCGTTAACATCAAATTCAATTGCTTTGCCGCATTCGTAACCTTTAATTCTTTCATTTGCTAATTTTAAATTCTTGTCACAAACAGTGACAGTCCATTTGTTTTCTTTTGCTAAATCCAGCATGTACTTAATTAAGTGGGGGGTGCTTTGTCCGGCACCTAAAATAAGGATGTTTTTCATACTTTTTTATTCCGCATAATTAATCAGAAAATGAATTCACAAACTTGTCAGACCTTTTCCAAAAAAGCAACTTGTTTGTATTAATTATCGAAAATTTTAAATGAATATAAACTAGGAGGATTCAGAATTATAAACTATGAACTGTTTATAGTGATTGTATATTTCGAGGATTTCTTTTACGTAAGCCACAGTTTCGGTTCCGCGTGCATAACCGTTCTTAACAACTTCATCATTAAAATATTTTTCTTTTGACTTTAACTGTAAATATTTCTCAACATTATCAAACCAGATATTTGGATCAGCACCATACTTTTCTGCTAAACGCGAAGCGTCCATTATGTGTCCGTAACCAATATTATATGAAGCCAAAACAAATTTCATTCTCTCGGTAGAATCTGCAATCTGCTTTGCCCAAAGGTCCTCAAGCCAACCAAGATATTTTATTCCGGTTTTAAGATTTACAATTGGTCCGGCTGTCTCAGAAATACCAAATTGTTTTTTTGTAATCGGCATCAATTGCATTAATCCTTTTGCCCCAGCCCACGAAACTGCATTCGGATTAAACTGTGATTCCTGAAAAACTACTGCGGATGTAAGCCTCCAGTCCCAATTTATTTGAGAAGAAAATTCTTTTAGATAATCGTCATATTCTGAAATTTTTCCGCCTGTGTAAGAGAAAAAATCACTACGAAATCTTTTCCGAATCGTACCACGATTCTTAAAATACTTATTGTAAATAATGTAATATTCTGTTTTCTTTTTCAGCTCAGTAAGCCATTCATCGATAGCAGATTTTAATTTTGGAGCATTTTTTCTGACCGCCCAAGCAATTTTTTGCGGCAATGAAATTTGTGTATCAATATCAATATTTCTGAAATATGTTTTATTTAACAAAGCAACATTTTCATCAGCAACTGTAAAATCTATCTCCCCATTTGCAACTCTTTCAATCATATCATCTAAAGTATAGTTCGGATCCGCTTCTATAATATTTATGTGCCCGCCAATTTCATTTGATAAATTATTTAATCTTTCAATGTATGATGAATGGTGCCGTACGTGAATTGTTTTTTCTTCAAGATCAACAACGTTGCGAATCAGTTTTTTTTCAATTTCGTGCAAACGTAATCGCTGCCAATTTTCCGGCATTCTCTGTACCAAAACCTGTTTGGTTGTGTGATGATGAACCGAAAAATCTATTTTCTTTTTTCTTTCTTTCGTTACTGTTAGATTAAATGCAATTAAATCACCTTCACCGCTATTGAGCATTTCGATCATCTTGTCAATTTCTTTGACTATTTTGTATTCAACTTCAACGCCTAAATGTTCGGCAAGTTTGTCAACAAGATCGTGCTCAAAACCCATAGGCTGACCTTTATAAATAAAATAACTATAAGCATTGTAGCCGGTAATCGCGATTATTTTTCCACGTTCTTTTATTTTACCAAGGTCAAATTCAAAGGCTGTAGGTTCTTCTTTTACTTTTTCCTTACAAGCAAAAGAAATCACTGATATGAGAAAAAATAATATGTGAAGGAATTTAATTTTCATTTGTATTGTTAAAAATCATAATAACAATAAAATCATTCCATTTCAATATAGAATTAAAAATTTAAATGATGCATAAAAAGAACTGTTGTTATATAAAATGATTTATCATATTTTCGGATTCCCTATCGAAACAAATATTTAAGGATTATGAATAATAAACTTGTCTCTAAATTTCTAAACATCGTTGAAAAAGGCGGTAACGCTTTACCTCACCCGGCAACATTATTTGCAATCTTTGCCGGACTTGTAATTTTATTATCTGGATTATTCAGTATGTTTGACCTGCAGGTCGCTCATCCCCGGACTGGTGAATTAGTAACTCCGGTTAACTTAATGTCCGTTGAAGGACTTGATAGAATTTTAACTCAGATGGTTACTAATTTCACGAGTTTTGCTCCATTGGGTACAGTGCTCGTTGCAATGCTCGGAATCGGTATTGCAGAAAGCAGTGGCTTGATTGGTACTGCTTTAAGGTTACTGGTAATTTCTGCACCGAAAAATCTATTAACTTTTGTTATTGTCTTTTCAGGTATTCTTTCAAACACTGCAAGTGAAGTTGGTTATGTTTTGCTTGTTCCACTTGGTGCAATTATATTCCTAGCTATCGGAAGGCATCCGATAGGAGGAATGGCTGCTGCATTCGCCGGTGTCTCAGGCGGATATAGTGCGAACTTACTTTTAGGAACAATTGATCCATTACTTGCCGGACTTTCACAAGAAGCTGCAAGAATCATTGATCCTGAATATTTTGTAAATCCGGCTGCTAACTTTTATTTCATGTTTGCATCCACTTTCTTCATAGCAGCGGCTGGTACATGGGCAACTGAA
Organism: Melioribacteraceae bacterium; assembly: GCA_028282005.1. Taxonomy (GTDB): domain Bacteria; phylum Bacteroidota; class Ignavibacteria; order Ignavibacteriales; family Melioribacteraceae; genus JANQIV01. Next base: position 15,989 of record JANQIV010000125.1, read on the forward strand.
AAAATAGTAATGCCAAGATTAGGGAAATATGAAGGCGATGAAAAACCCGAAGAACTGAGAAAACTTACCCAGGAAGAAAAGAGAGGCTTAAGATTCGCTGTTGTTTCAGGTCTTGTCTTAACAGCAGTTGTTCTCTGGGGAATAATTCCTTTTGACGGATTTTTAAGGGGTGAAAATGGTGACATACTCCATTCTCCTTTTTTGGAAGGTATTGTAGCCTTTATCTTTATTTTTGCTGCTATAATGGGTATTGCCTATGGAATAGGTGCACGAACCTATAAAAATGATACCGATGTGATGAAGGGAATGGGTAAAGCAATGGAAACCCTGGGCATTTATATTGTGCTTACTTTCTTTGCAGCCCAATTTGTTTCTTACTTCAAATGGACAAATTTAGGTTTGATTTTTGCAATTGAAGCCGCAGAGTTTCTTAAATCATTGGGATTGGGCGACATTCCTTTAATGCTGGCATTTATTGTATTGGCAGGAATAATAAACTTGTTTATGGGAAGTGCTTCTGCAAAATGGGCAATTATGGCTCCCGTGTTTATTCCAATGTTTATGTTGCTGGGTTATTCTCCGGAATTAATTCAGAACACTTATCGCATTGGTGATTCCGTTACAAACATTATTTCACCAATGATGTCATACTTCGCATTAATCGTTGCTTTCTTCCAGCGATATGATAGCAAAGCGGGAATCGGAACCATTGTAGCAACAATGCTTCCGTATACTGTGATGTTTTTCTTAGTTTGGGCTGTAATATTGATTATTTGGATATTGGCTGGCTGGAATGTTGGCCCAGATTCAGGCCTATATTATTTAGTTCAGTAATTTGTATTTTTAGCCCGCTTTCTTGGCGGGCTTACTTAATTTCTCGGTTTCCCTTTCGATAGTAACTTTGATTTTTCTGATTTTGTTAAATAAAAATAATATGACAAAAACTTTCATTTTTATCATATTTATTGCCTCTTTATGAATTTACATTTTGATTCTTCTAAAAAAGAAATAAAATAAACCGCTATGAAAATACTTATTGTTGAAGATCATGCATCAAGCAGATTGATGTTAAGAAAATTTTTAAGAAACCTTGATTATGAAATTGATACTGTTAGTGACGGGAAAGAAGCAGTTGAGCTTATTCATAAAAATGACTACGAAGCAGTTTTAACAGATTGGATGATGCCCAATGTCAGCGGTTTAGAATTAGTAGAAGAAATAAGAAAAAATAAGCAGCATCCACCGGTAATACTAATGGTAACAGCGTTAGCCTCAAGTGATGCCAAACATAAAGCGCTTGAAGCCGGAGTTGACGACTATATTGCAAAACCTATTAGAAAAGATGATGTTATTGAAAGACTACAGAATAGTATTAAAAGAAGATCAGTAGAATTATCCAATAAAAAAATTCAATCCGCAAAACCAATTGAAAAAAAACCTAATTTTGTGGGTGTTGCAATTGCAGCAAGTACAGGCGGGCCACCGGCATTAACGAAAATTTTCAGCGAAATTAAGATTTCCCCAAATGCAGCATATTTTGTTGTACTTCACGGACCACCATGGATGCTTGAATCTTTTGCAGAGAGAATTAAAAAGGATACCAAACATTCTGTATTTTTAGCATATAATGATCAACCTATTAATGGAGGAGAAATTTATATTTGTCCCGGTGAAATCCATATGGTTGTTGATCCTGCAGAAATGAAAATAAAACTTGTGGATACTCCTCCTGAGAATTATGTAAAACCAAGTGCTGATCCGCTTTTTAGAAGTGTTGCCAGCACTTTCGGAGAACATTGTTCTGCAATTATTTTAACTGGAATGGGTCATGATGCTTGTATTGGTGCAGGTTACATTTCTGTTTCTGGCGGAGATGTTATTGCACAAGATCCCAAAACAGCTACAATTGAATCAATGCCTAAAAATGTTATTGCCCTCAATTTGGCAAAACATATTACTCCTTTGAATAAAATGGCAACAAAAATTGAGAATGTAGTTGATAAAAAATTTGCAGAGTTAACTAAGCAACAACATTAACGAGAGACCCTCTTCTTAAAGCAGCTTCATTAGTGTATTTTTCGAAAATGTATCTGCCGACTTCCTTATTTGTAAAACTATTAAAAGCACCACTACCAGGAGAAAAGTAATGACCTTTACCAACTACATCTCCTTCGTCATTTACTTCAACAAATTCTGCTTCTTCTACTTCTGCAGATTTTATATTTAGTTTTATCGTCTTCCGGGAAATCTCTTTACTTTTATTTTCAAAGACAGATTTGAAAGAATCCTCAGTACCTAATGCCGGGGCGTTTTTCTTTAAATGCGGAGAAGCTTTAATTCTAATTTCATCTTCTTTAGGATTACCAGTGTATTTAATGTATTTATCGCCATAAGAATTCTCATTAGTAACACTGTTAATTGACTTTACACGGTAATTAATAGAATTAGTATTATCACTTAAGTTTGAGAACCTGATGTGACTGCTAAGAATTGCGTTATTAATTTTACCCAGCGACATAAATTTCTGAATTGTTCTTACGATAATAACTAATACAAAAAAAAATATCAATACTAATCAGTAGCTGGAAAAACCCAGCTTTTTTACTAAATTTCGGAAAATCAATTTTGGTGTTATTATGAGAATTTTAGTAGTTGAAGATGACAGTTCGAGCAGGCAGCTTCTTAAAATGATTTTGGAAAAAAAAGGCTATCTAGTTGATGTTGTTCACGACGGGCTTGAAGCTCTGGAATATATCCAAAGAGAAAGTTACGAAGCTATTTTAACTGACTGGATGATGCCAAAATTGGATGGTATCGCACTTATCAGAAAAATAAGAGAAATTACAAATCCGGTACCGATTATTTTAGTAATCACAGCATTAGCTTCAAAAGAAGCTAGATTAAAAGCTCTTGACGCTGGGGCCGATGATTACATTGCAAAACCTATTGAAAAAAGAGATGTTTTAGATAGATTAAAAAACGCTCTTATGCGGCAAAATGTAGATAGATCTCATAATTTATTGGATGAGAAAAAAGAGTTCATAGCAGAACCAGGATTTGCCGGTGTTTGTTTTACAGCTAGCACAGGTGGGCAACCCGCATTGCTTAAAATTCTTACAGCCATAAAAGCTGATGGCAACGCGGCTTATTTTATTGTGCTGCAAAGCCCAGGCTGGATGCTTGAATCTTTTGCTGAGAGACTTCGACAAAAAACCAATATGTTTGTACATATAGGGGAAGATAATCAAAGAGTGATGCCGGATAGAATTTACGTTGCCCCGGATGATTTTCATATGACTGTTGATCCGCAAACAATGACTATTCAACTTAATGATAATCCGCCGGAAAATATGGTTCGCCCTTCTGCTGATCCGCTTTTTAGGAGTATCTCAAAAACATTTGGTAAAAATTCAATTTCGGTTGTGTTAACCGGAATGGGGCAAGACGGCACTATCGGTTCAGGTTACATTTCTGCTGCCGGTGGATTATCAATTGCCCAAGAACCGTCTGAGGCAATTATGCCTTCTATGCCGAGATCAGTTATCGATCTTAGAATTGCGAGTATTATTTCTCCTATTGAGGATATTCCGGCAATTATTGTAAACTCAATTCACAAATTTTTCCCGGACTAATTTTTTGCCAAATTGGAAAATATTTTCAAAGAACGGGCAATTACCTGATCCATGTTATAATATTTGTACTCTGCTAACCTACCGCAAAAAATAACACTATTTAGTTTTTCTGCTTCAGATTGATATTCTTTCAGGATATCATTGTTGCTGGCCATTGGGATCGGATAAAACTTTTCTCTGCCTTTTTTATATGCAACAGGCAACTCTCTCATAATAGAAGTTTTTTCAGATTGCTGATGAGTTGCGTGTTTCCATTCTACAATTCTTGTAAATCTATTTTCGTTTGGATAATTAACTTGCTGGCATTCTTGAAAATATTCCCGCTCCAATGTTTCATGTTCAAATTCGAGCGAACGATACGGAAGTTTACCAAAACAGTTATCAAAAAACTCATCTATCGCGCCGGTATAAATAAGCTTATCAAACTTTATTTCTTTTTCAATCTCAAAAAAATCCTTCCCCAAAAGAACGGTAATATTTTTGTGGGCTAATAATTTTTCAAAAAGTTTGTTGTAACCATATTTAGGCATAGCCTGGTATTTGTCATTAAAATAACATTCTTTAGTATTATACCTAACCGGAATACGAGCTGTTACACTTGCTGCTAGTTCTCTCGGGTGAATATTCCATTGTTTCAAAGTGTAATTCAAATAAAAGTTTTCGTATAACTCTTTGCCCAATAAACTTAAAACCATTTCTTCAGAGTTTTTGGGATTGAGATTTTTTTTGCGTTTAGCCTCAATAAATTCTTTGGCTTCCTCTTCGGATTTCAAATTGACATCAAAAAACGAATTTAGAGTATTTCTATTGATCGGAAACGGATGTAATTTTCCGTTAACATTAGATCTAATTATGTGATCGTGAAAAATCCATTCGGTAAAAATCGACAGGTAATTAAAAACATCGTCGCTGTTTGTGTGAAACCAATGAGGGCCGTATTTATGAATTAAAATTCCGTCATTATTGTAATGGTCATACGCATTACCACAGATGTGATCTCTTTTATCAATTACACAGATTTTTTTATTTAATTGGCTTGCAAGTCTCTCGGCTAAAACAGCTCCGCTAAAACCGGCGCCTACAATTAAAAAATCGTACATGGTATTAAAATATTCCAGATTATGTTAAGAATAATCTATAAAAAAAAATTTATTATTTTCTCATTTTTCAGAATAAATCTAACAATTATCTCCAAATATATTTAATTTTATAGTCTATATTTTTTTGAGATAATAACATATGTATTTGGAGAAGACTTATGAGTGAAGAACAAAAAAATGAAATAAAACTAGATGAAAAACTCAACTTAAAAGAAGAGTTTGACGCACCGGATTTCGAAACTTGGAAAAATAAGGTTATCGAAGATTTAAAAGGTGCAGACTACGATAAAAAGCTGCTTACAAAAACCTACGAAGGGATTACACTTAATCCAATTTATACAAGTGATGATATTAAAGATTTACCTTTAACTGATGAACTTCCGGGTTCTTCAAATTATTTGAGAGGTACAAACGCCTCGGGCAATACAAAGGATTCATGGCTAATTGCTCAAGAAATTCCTTACGCTGATGCTGAAGAATTTAACAAAGCTTTGCACAATGATTTACGCAGAGGACAAACAGCGATCAACATTAAATTTGATTCTGCCACACAACTTGGTTTGGATGCAGACTATGCAAAGCCTGAGCAAGTTGGCGATAATGGATTATCTATCTCTGCATTGAATAGTATTGGTAGAGCTTTAAACGATGTTAACTTAAAACAATATCCAGTCTTTGTTGACTGTGGATTTTCTTCAATTCCTTTTATTATGATTTTTAACGCTTACTTAAAACAAAATAATATTCAGTTTTCTGAATTGAGTGGAAGCATTGAATCTGATCCGATTGGTTATTTAACACAAAACGGTAAGCTTCCTGTTAAAGTTGATTTTGCAATTGACAAATTAAGATTAGCAACTGAATGGGCGTCACAGTCAGCACCAAACTTCAAAACTATTGGAATAAGCGGACTAACTTATAACAATGCCGGTGCAAGCGCTGTTCAGGAATTAGCTTTTGTTTTAAGTACCGGATTAGAGTATTTGAACCAGTTGAAAGAAAAAGGATTAAATCCTGAATTGGTTGCTGCACACACTAGATTAACTTTTGGTGTTGGGACTAATTATTTTATGGAAGTTGCGAAATTCAGAGCAGCTAGAGTACTCTGGGGAAAAATTTTAGAAGCATTTGGCGTAAAAGAAGAATTGAGAAAAGCTAATATTCACGCTCGTGTTTCAAAATTCAATCAATCAATTTATGATCCGTATGTGAACATGTTGCGTACAACAACTCAAGCTTTCTCTGCTGTTGTTGGCGGTGTTGACAGCATTCACACAAACGCATTCGACGAGTTGTTCGGGAATCCTTCAGACTTCTCAAGAAGAATTGCTCGCAACACACAAATTATTTTGAGCGAAGAATCCCACTTAAACAGTTTGGTTGATCCTGCTGGCGGTTCTTTCTACGTTGAGAAATTGACAAATGATGTTGCTGAACAAGCTTGGAAGTTGGTTCAGGAAATTGAAGCTAAAGGCGGAATACTTGAATGCTTGAAGTCTGGCTACGTTCATGAATTGATTGAAGGTACAAACCAACTTAGAAAGAAAGACGCTTCAAAAAGAAAAGCATCAATCGTTGGAACAAACAATTACGCAAATCTAAAGGAAGAAAAATTAAAAACTAATTTTATTGATCACGAAGCTTTCCACGCTAAACGATCAGAATATTTACAGAAGTACAGATTAACTGGTGATAACGAAAAACACAACACAATTGTTGAAAAGCTGAACGAGCTTGTTGACAAACACAATATTGAAATAATCGAGACAGGAACTGAAGCCATTTTAGCTGGAGCTACTCTTGGAGAAATTTCACACGCGGCAAGAGCAACTTCTGAAGATTCAATTTCGATAGAACCAATCAAAGAATTCAGGATTGCTGAGTTGTTTGAAGAATTGAGAAATGCTGCTGCAAACTTCAAAGAAAAAACCGGAGATAGTCCAAAAGTATTTTTGGCTACTATGGGGCCAATCAGACAACACAAAGCTCGTGCAGATTTCTCACGCGGATATTTTGAAGCAGGTGGTTTTGAAATTATTTACCCGGACGGATTCAAATCAAATGAAGAAGCCGCAGTTGCAGCGGTTGAATCAAAAGCTCAAGTTGTTGTAATCTGCTCAACTGATGATACTTATCCTGAAATTGTACCTGATGTTGTGAAAGGAATTAAAGATAAAAATCCGGAATGCAATTTAGTACTTGCAGGTTATCCGAAAGATCAGATTGAACAGCATAAAGAATCGGGAATTGATGAATTCATTTTCCTCGGATCAGATGTGCACAAAATATTATCAAGCATGCTTGGCAGAATTATTAATTCATAATTTTGAATTCTTAATTAGATGAAAGAAAATATAATAAAAGAAAAAAGTTTTGATTTTGCTTTAGAGGTCATTGAGTCATACAAAAAGCTCAAAAATGAAAACGAGTTTGTTTTATCTAAACAGCTATTAAGATCCGGCACCAGTATTGGTGCAAACATAGAAGAAGCAACTGCTGCTGAATCTAGGAAAGACTTTCTGCATAAAATGAGTATTGCTTCTAAAGAAGCTCGTGAAACAATGTATTGGATTAAACTACTTGATAAAAGTCAAATCATAAACTTTGAATACAAAACTTATTTAGAAAAAATTCAAGAAATAATTAGAATTCTCACAGCAATTGTAAAATCAACTAGTAACGAAACAATTAAGAATTGAGAATCAAAAATTTATAATTGGAGTTAAGATGAGTAGATTAGATATATCAAACATTGAACTTGACTTAAAAAAATCTGAAAGTAATTTTCAAGAATTCAAAGAGTCTTTCAAAGCGGAGACAGGAAAAGACTTTGACGAACACGTTTGGGAAACCAACGAAAAAATAGATGTAAAAACTCTTTACACAAAAGATGACATAAAAGATTTCGAGCATCTAGAATACATGTCCGGTCTTCCTCCTTTTTTACGCGGGCCATATTCTACTATGTACGTTGCCCGCCCTTGGACTATCAGACAATACGCCGGTTTCTCAACAGCTGAAGAAAGTAACGCGTTTTACAGAAGAAATCTTGCACAGGGACAAAAAGGATTGTCAGTTGCGTTTGACCTTGCGACACATCGCGGATACGACTCCGACCACAAACGCGTAGTTGGCGACGTTGGTAAAGCTGGCGTTGCAATTGATTCAATTGAAGATATGAAAATATTGTTTGACGGAATTCCGCTTGATAGAATGTCCGTCTCGATGACAATGAACGGTGCAGTGTTGCCCGTATTGGCTTTCTATATTGCTGCTGCTGAAGAGCAAGGGGTTGAACAAGCTAAACTAACAGGTACAATTCAAAACGATATTCTGAAAGAGTACATGGTTCGTAACACATATATTTATCCACCGGAAATGTCAATTAAAATTATCGCAGACATTTTTAAGTTTACTTCTCAAAATATGCCAAAGTTCAACAGCATTTCTATTTCAGGTTATCACATGCAGGAAGCCGGTGCTACGGCTGACCTTGAAATGGCTTACACTTTGGCAGACGGACTTGAGTACGTCAAAACAGGTGTTAACGCAGGAATGGACATTGACGCATTCGCTCCACGACTTTCGTTTTTCTGGGCACAGGGAATGAACTATTTTATGGAAGTTGCAAAGATGAGAGCCGCTCGTTTAATCTGGGCGAAACTTATCAAACAGTTCAATCCGAAGAATCCAAAATCAATGTCGTTGAGAACACACTCGCAAACATCCGGCTGGAGTTTAACAGAGCAGGATCCTTTCAACAATGTTGTGAGAACATGCGTTGAAGCAATGGCTGCCGCAATGGGACACACTCAGTCACTTCACACAAATTCACTTGATGAAGCTATTGCTCTGCCGACGGACTTCTCAGCACGTATAGCACGTAACACACAACTTTACTTGCAGGATGAAACACACATCACGAAAGTGATTGATCCTTGGGCTGGTTCATATTATGTTGAATCACTAACAGATGCATTGTTGAAAAAAGGCTGGGAACACATTCTCGAAGTTGAATCATACGGCGGAATGACAAAAGCGATTGAAGCCGGAATTCCTAAAATGAGAATTGAAGAAGCAGCCGCAAGAAGACAAGCGAAAATAGACAGCGGTGCAGAAACTATTGTAGGTGTTAACAAATACAGATTGGACAAAGAAGATCCGATTGAAATTCTTGAAGTTGATAACACTGCTGTGAGGCTATCACAAATTAAGAGACTTGAAGAAGTTAAAGCTAATAGAAATAATGAAGAAGTAACTCAATTGCTTGAAGCAATCACAAACGTAGCAGAATCCGGCGAAGGCAACTTACTTGAACTTTCCGTTAATGCTGCAAGAGCCCGTGCAACTTTGGGCGAAATTTCAGATGCAATTGAAAAAGTAAGCGGGAGGTATCAAGCCGTGACAAGAACAATTTCCGGTGTGTATAGCAGCGAATATAATTCTGATGAAGATAACTTAATGAACGAAGCTAGAAAGATGACTGACGATTTCTCAGAGCGTGAAGGAAGACGCCCGAGAATCATGATTGCGAAAATGGGACAAGACGGACACGACCGCGGTGCGAAAGTTGTTGCAACTGCTTACGCTGATATGGGCTTTGATGTTGATGTCGGCCCATTATTTCAAACTCCGGAAGAAACAGCACGCCAGGCAATTGAAAATGATGTTCACTGTGTTGGTATGAGTTCATTAGCAGCCGGACATAAAACATTACTTCCGCAATTAGTTGAAGAACTTAAAAAGCAAGGCCGTGAAGATATAATCGTAATTTGTGGTGGAGTTATCCCGGCTCAAGATTATGATTTCCTTTATGAGCATGGTGCTTCAGCAATTTTCGGCCCAGGCACAAAGATACCGGCAGCCGGAATAAAAATAATGGAACTAATAAACGAACGTTTCTAAACAATTTATGTGGTTGTCTCAAAAGGCAACCATTGTCATTCTGAGGAGCAAAGCGACGTGAGAATCTTTCTCATTAAACTTTGCTTCAATTAAAGATTTATCACTACGTTCGAAATGACAAACAAATTTTCAAGATTGTCCTTTTTCTTATGATAAAAGAATCAATTACAATTTTATACGTTGCCGATCAAAACAGGAGCAAAGAGTTTTATAAAAAAATTCTTGCGATCGATCCGTTTCTCGATGTTCCCGGCATGACTGAATTCAAAATTACAGAAACCCACAAACTTGGCTTAATGCCGGAAAAAGGTATTGTGAAAATTTTAAAAGATACGGTACCAAACCCGGAAAGCGGCAGCGGCATTCCGAGATGCGAAGTTTACCTATATGTTGATAAACCGGAAGCTTATTTTGAAAGAGCATTACAAGCTGGTGCAAAAAAGATTAGTAATATTGAATTACGTAACTGGGATGATTATGTTGGCTATGTAGCTGATCCGGATGGACATATTATTGCATTTGCAGAAAGAAAATAGAACACGGATTTTTATGATCGTTATGATTTATTAAGATCATAACTTATCTTAATAATCATAATAATCTGCGTTCCATTAATTTATGAAAAATGATAAAAATACATATAAGCCAGACTGGCAACCGGAGAATGCCGGAAAAGAATTTGCGGTAAGAGTTGTTAAAGGAACTGATTCTGTTGGCAGCAAATATGTTGCACCAGCAAAGAAAAAACAACTTTCAGTTGATGATTACGCAGAAGGTGTTTTAAATAATGACAGAACTCTGCTTGCCCGAACAATAACTTTAATTGAAAGCAACTCTCAAGCTCATCACCAGCTTTCACAGGAAGTGCTAAAAAAAGTTTTGCCTAAAACCGGAAACTCAATCAGAATTGGAATTACCGGAGTGCCGGGTGCCGGGAAGAGTACATTCATCGAAACTCTTGGTTTGTATTTAATTAAACACGGACACAAAGTAGCGGTGCTCGCTGTTGACCCCAGCAGTACAGTAACAAAAGGCAGTATTCTTGGAGATAAAACAAGAATGGAAAACCTTTCAAAAGAGCCAAGTGCTTTCATCCGCCCTTCCCCATCAAGCGGCACACTTGGCGGAGTAACACGAAAAAGCCGTGAAACTATTTTAGTTTGCGAAGCAGCCGGCTATGATGTGATTCTAATTGAGACCGTTGGCGTTGGCCAAAGCGAAGTTACTGTCCGCTCAATGGTTGATTTCTTTTTGCTGCTTCAAATTGCCGGAGCAGGCGATGAACTGCAGGGAATTAAAAAAGGTGTGATTGAAATAGCAGACGCATTGCTGATTAACAAAGCTGACGGTGACAACGAAAAGAAAGCCGAAATGGCAAAAGCTGAATACTCGAATGCCCTCCACTATTTACAGCCCGCAACAAAAGGATGGACAACACAGGCTTACAATTGCTCAGCTTTGACCGGGAAAGGCATCCCGGAACTATGGGAACTTGTGCAAAGTTTTGCTAAAGCAACAAAAGATTCCGGTGTATTTCAAGAGAGAAGAAAACGGCAATCAATTGAATGGATGTTTTCTTTAATTGAAGACGGACTTAAAAGTAATTTTTATAATCACGAAAAAATTAAAGAGAATCTCCCGAATTTAAAAAAAGAGATTTTGGGAGAAAAGATATTACCAACCAAAGCTGCTGAGAATCTTTTAGAGTTATTTTTCAATAAGTATACATCTCTCTGATTTAGATTCCTTTTGATGTATTAAATTTATAAATACACTTACATCCAATCAAAGAAAGTAAAAAATGAACATTGAAGTCATTGAAAACACATTTTTTAGATTAAACAAAATTGATGAAGCTAAAGGTGATATTTGGTTAATTCATCCCTTTGGAGAATCGGGCTTGTGCTACTCTGAAGTCTTTAAATCAAAGCTGGTTGAGAATTATAATATATTCATTCCGGATTTACCGGGTTTCGGTGTTACGCCAAATTATGGAAATCCGTTAACAGTAGATGGGCTTTTCGAAAAATTGAAACAACTTATTGAAAATATTTCCAAAACAGATAATTTACATATTGTTGCCCACTCAGTTTCAGGAATTTTAGGAACGAGATTATCCAAATATCTTCGGGAGAAAATAAAGTTATACATAAGCGTTGAAGGTAATTTGACCACTGCGGATAGTTATTATTCCTCACTTCCAATACATCATGATAAAGATGAGTTTTATAAAATCTTCACAAATTCTGTTTTTGAGAACGTAAAAAGCCGTGATGATTTTAAGAGATATTCCGCAAGTATTCAATTTGCAAATATAGACTCTTTATATGAATGGGGTAAATCAACAAAAGATTACATCAAAGATAATTTGCCCGGGAAAGAATTTATGGAATTAGAATGTCCTAAAATTTATATCTGGGGTGATAAAGATACACCCAAAGAGACCCAAGAATTTATTGCCGAAAATAATATCCCAAATGTGTTTTTAAAAAGCATTGGACATTGGCCGATGATTGAGATTCCCGAACAATTTTACGACTTAGTTTCCAAATTTATAGCCAACGCAAGTAATTGATAATTAGCTTCACGACTTAATAGAGTCGAAAAATTTCAAAATTCAATAACACAAAATTACTTTCAATTAAATTTATCAGTCATTATATTCACGGCAATTATTTTAACTAATACGATAGTTATATCTTATGACAAACACAGAATTAAAAAAGAAATGGTTTGAGCATTTTAAATCTTCGCCAAGCCAACTAAAAAAAATGTCTGAAGTAAAAGGATTAATTAGTGCATTTAACGCAAACATAGATGCAGTGATTAAAATTTCAGGCAAAAAAATTGAAGAAATAATCAGCAAAAATGAGTTTGATGAAGCTGCCATTTTGCTTGATGGTGAAAAAAATATCAAGACAGTTGAGGATGCGTTTCGCGGACTTGTTAAGTGTTTTAAAAGCGGTATTGCTGAAGAATGGCTAATTGAACAAAAACCAGTTTTTGATTGGCTAAATAAAAACATTGGTTACGATAATTTACAAATGGGCGGCCAAGGCGGTATAGTTGCCAACGCAATGGCAGTTTGCGGAGTTGAGAATGTTTATGTTCATACAGCGTCATCACCAAAAGAGCAATCTAAATTATTTCTTGATTTAGATAACTTAAAAAATGTTAATCCTTTAGGTGAATTGCAAAAAGCTTGTACTATTGACAGAACTGAAGATGTTCCGTTAATTCACTGGATCATTGAATTTGACAAAGACGATACATTAAAAATTAATGGCGAAACTTTCACATGTCCAAAATCAAATCGTTTTATTGCAACTTACGATCCCTTGAATTTTAGATTAGCAATTGATGATGCTTTTGACAAAAGAATGAGTGATCCGTCAACTTCATTTGAATACATTATTCTTTCCGGTTATCAGATGCTTAGTAATGAACTTCCAAATGGAGATTCCGGAATTAATAGAATTAATGATTCTATTAATAAAGTTAGAAACTGGCGTGAAAATAATCCCGACAGCATTCTGCACTTAGAAATAGCGTCAACTCAAGATAAAATTATTCGTAAATATTTAGTTGACAAATTAGCCAAGGAAGTTGATAGTATTGGGTTCAATGAACGGGAATTAATTGATATCTTAGAAGTAATAGGAGAAGAAAAACTTGCTGAGATATGCAACAAAGAAACTAACAGCAGTAACTTATTTAAAGGAATGCTAAAAGTCTTTAATTATATAAAATGCCCTCGAATGCAATTGCACATGTTTGGTTTATATGTAACACTTCAAAAAAAGGGATATCAACTATCACCTATCCAAAACCGGAAAGGAATGCAGTTGGCTGCAAATGTAGCTGCTTCAAAAGCAGGTACCGGGGATATTAATTCTTTTGACATTTTATTATGGTCAAAAGATAAGGAAGTTTCTGATATTGGGTTAAACGAATTAAAAAGTTTATCAGAAACGGTTTCACAAAAATTTGGCACAAATAATTTAATTGAAGATGGAATTTTTACAGATGATTCTGTTGAAATAATTGCCGTACCGACAATTATAATTGATAAACCAATTACTCTTGTTGGAATGGGTGATACTATTTCGTCGATATCTTTAGTCGGAGCACAGTAGGTTTAATAAAAAGGTTTTGACAGTTATTAATTAAAAAAGCCCCTTTATTCAAGGGGCTTTTCAATTCTAAGCCATTTCTTTAATTATGCTTTTTCTCTTGTAAATGAGCAGCTAACTATTTTCCACTCACCATCAATTTTTACAAAAGATAAAAATTCAGTTTGTTTTAATTTAGTATCTTTTAATTGAATTTTAGCAACTGCTGTATTATCATAGATATCGACATTTTTTACTGTTAAATCTCTTTTCCAGCCGCCTAATCTACCTTTTTTTACTTGTTGAGCAAAAGCAACTTGATCATATTCCATTACTTTTTTACTACCTAAAGCAACTCTGTAAATAACAACATTTTTTGCAAAAACATTATCTAACGCATTGCCATCTTTAGCTTCAATAGCAGCAGCATATTTTTCAATTACAGATTTAACTGCAGCTTCTTCAACAGGTGTATTTGCAAATGCAACATTAGCAACTAAAAATGAAAGAATTAATAAAAGTGATACTTTTTTAACTAGCATATTGGCCTCCCCGGTGTTTTTATTTGTTATCATAACTTTTTTAATACATACAATTTTTGACGATGAAGCGTCTCAAAATGTTGCACACTTTTCGTTAAAAAAGTGTTAATTATCAATAATTATCGAAATATTTTTATTGAAATTAAATTGCTATTTATTAAGGCTACTGATGAAAATAAAAGAATAGTAAAAAGTTGATACTGTTTACGAAGGCTAGATAAAAGGCTATAACTGAATCCAGATTATAGCCCTCTATTAAAATATTAAGGACCATCAGGAGGAGGCTTTGGCGGGTCTACCAAAACTTCTGAAGTTTGATGTTCTATTTCACCGAAGCCATCATTGCCGTAGTAAGAGGGTTTTGAATCCATAAAGAATGAATAGAACAGAAAATAGAATATACCTATAAGAAAGGCTACCTTCATATCTCACCTATTATTATTTGATTAATAAGATTAGCACCCACATTGTATGTGAAAAAATTAGAAATCGTCGGGAGGAGGGGGAGAAGGAGGAGGAGGAGTAATTTCATCCGAATTATTAATTAAAGAATAAAAGCTATTTGATCTAACAACTTCATAAGTTGTTAACGTCAAGAGTAAAGCAAAAAGAGCAATTAAAAAAATCCTTGTTGTTTTTTTTTCAAAATTCATAACTCTCCTTGTG
>JANQIV010000230.1 GCA_028282005.1 Melioribacteraceae bacterium
GGATTTAAAACTAAAAGATATCAAACGGGAGGTAGTTATTGTTCAAAGCTTTCAGCAAGTTTTATCTGTTTGGGAAATTTTATTAAAAGAAAAAGAACACATCGCAATAGTGATTGACGAATACGGCGGAATGGATGGAATAGTTACAATGGAAGATATAATTGAAGCAATACTAGGACTGGAAATAGTTGATGAAAAAGATAAAATAATTGATTTGAAAAAATATGCCCGCAAAAGATGGAACGAGCGTAAAGCCAAATACAAATTTATTGAATAAGTTAGTAAGTATGGATTTTCTAAAAGAAGAAATTTTCGATAACGTTGATTTTGTAAATGAGGATTTAAGCAATAAAAAACTTTTCTCGAAATCTTTTTACGATTGCTCTTTTGAAAATGTAGATTTCGCCAATGCAGTTTTATCGGAGTGTTTATTTTCAAGTGTAAAGTTTGATAATTGCAATCTTACTCTGACCTCTCTTAAAAGCAGCAAGCTTAACGAAGTGAATTTTACTGATTGCAAAATAATGGGAATTGATTTCAGAGAGATTGACCCTATGATTATAAAATTTGAATTTGATAGCTGCAACATCAGCGAATGTAATTTTAGTGAAATGAGCTTACCAAAAATGAGTTTCGAAAATTGCGAATTGAAAAACTGCGACTTTTACCAAACCGATTTAACTTCTTCAGATTTCACCGGGGCAACTTTAACCGGGTCAGTATTTGAAAGAACTAATCTGAGCAAAGCTGATTTCACTAACACAAAAGAATATAAAATAAATCCCCACAACAATAACTTGAAGAAAGCAAAATTCTCAATGCCTGAAGCAGTTTCCTTTTTTGATTACTTCGATATAAAAGTAAAATTGTAATTAGTAAAAAATTTTATCTAAAAACATTCTTGCGGTATTGTGATACGTGTTTGCATATTGCTGATATGATCTTTTACCGACTTAAAAATTTTTTCACTATTTGTTAAGTTTTCATTTGAACATGCTAAAAGCAAAAGTGATCGTATTTTAAGATTGTTCAATTTACTTCTATTCCGATAAAAAATTGGCTGGAATTAATTCCTATTTTTAATAGCTGACGAATTTAAAAGATACCAAATCCCCTTTCAATCGACTTATTGATACAAAGTAGACTTATGAGCAATTTTAATAAATATTGTTTATTTTAAGTATCATTCTCACCAAAAGACAAAAAATTTATTTTGCAAATCTATAAACAGCATATCTCAAAAAAATCGGAAATAAAACATGCAAATCAACTTTGAAGAAATTTCAACGGAAGGGGTAGTATCTGCTTTAAAGAATAATGATCACAAAATAATTGATGTAAGGCCGGTTGACGCTTACAACGGCTGGGCTTTGATGAATGAAAAACGTGGCGGGCATATTAAAGGGGCTAAAAGCCTTTCACTTAAATGGGCTGATTATCTCGACTGGATTGAAATTGTGAGATCAAAAGAAATTATGCCGGATGATAATTTAATTCTATACGGCTATTCCGAAGATCAAGCAAAGAAAGTGGCTTTCCGTTTCGCAAAAAATGATTATAAAAATATTAAAATTTATAACGGCTTTGTTGATGAATGGTCATCAAATCCCGATTTACCGATGGCAAACTTGGAGAGATATAAGCAACTTGTTCCGGCAAGTTGGGTAAACCAATTAATTAATGGGGAAAAGCCGGAACATTATAACAACGATAAATTTGTTATTTGTCATGCTCATTACCGTAACCGCAACGCTTATTTGACTGGGCATATTCCCGGTGCAATTGATATTGATACACTTGTGCTTGAATCACCGGAAACCTGGAACAGACGTTCTCCTGAAGAATTGAAGCAAGCTTTGGAACTGCACGGGATCACATCCGATACTACTGTTGTGCTTTATGGAAAATATATGTCGCCGGATAATAGTGACGAATTTCCTGGTAGTGCTGCTGGGCATATCGGTGCCCTTCGCTGTGTTTTTATTATGATGTATGCCGGAGTAAAAGATGTTAGAGTTTTAAATGGCGGTTTCCAATCGTGGGTTGACGCAGGTTATGAAATATCAACTAAAGATGAGCAAAAAACACCTGTTGAAGATTTTGGATCAAAGATTCCGGCACAGCCCGAATTAGCAGTTGATGTTCCGGAAGCAAAAGAAATAATGGCATCAGAAAAAGCGGAGTTAGTCAGTGTGCGAAGCTGGCCTGAATTTATCGGTGAAGTTAGCGGTTATAATTATATTGAAAAGAAGGGGCGAATTCCCGGGGCAGTTTTCGGCAATTGCGGAACGGATGCTTATCATATGGAAAACTATCGCAATTTAGACCACACAATTAGAGAATACCACGAAGTCAAAGATATTTGGGAAGAAGCCGGAATTACTCCCGACAAACACTTAGCTTTTTATTGCGGTACCGGGTGGCGTGGCAGTGAAGCTTTTTACAATGCATGGCTAATGGGCTGGCCGCTCGTTTCTGTATGCGATGGAGGTTGGTTTGAATGGAGTAACGATCCGAATAATCCATATGAAACCGGAGTGCCAAAGAATTAATTGTGAATTGATGATTACAAATAACTGAATTGTAATAAATAGGAAATATTATTATAATTTCCCCAAAGGACAAATAGTCTTTTTCAACAGTCAAGAACATTTCAATGGGGGAAACATGGAACGTATTTTTACTATAAATAATTTTGTATTCTTTTGTCTGATAACTCTTATTACTTCATACAATTTATCATTTGCCCAAAATGGAGATTACCTTTACACTGATGTAACCGATTCATATTTACCTTCTTCTTTATTCGGGAGTAACATGTCTGCGGCTGCAGCTGATCTGGATGGGGACAATGACCTCGATTTAGTTGTAGCGAGAGAGTTTCAAGCAAACGGTATTTTTTATAATAATGGTGATGGGGTTTTCACAAATGTTACACTTGATAAAATACCGGCCAAAATATTTGACAGTGAAGAAATAGCAATAGGTGATTTCAATAACGATCAGCTGCTCGATATAATTTTTGTAAGTGAAGATAATGCTGTACACGAATATTACATAAATGACGGCAACAATAACTACACTGATGTCGGAAATAGAATGCCGAAAGTAATTTCCAACACTGTTCAAGCTTCTGATTTTAACAACGATGGAAACCTTGATATAATTATTGGAACTGCTGAAGCTCCACCCTTTCAGGGCTCACCTGCTAATCCGTCACAAAATTTAATTTTGATTAACAATGGTGACGGTACTTTTGAAGATGAAACTTCAGTCAGACTGCCTGAGATTCTTGACGTAACCCAAGATATTTCAATTGGCGATATCGACAATGACAATGATGATGATATTGTGGTTGGCAATGAAGACGGTAATAAGATTTATATAAATGACGGCAATGGAAATTTTACGGACGGAACTGCAATGCGATTACCGGCGGCAAACGAAGAAACCAGAAAAATAACTTTGGCCGATGTAGACGGTGATGAAGATTTGGATCTCTTCTTTTCGAACGTTGCTTTTAGAAATGGGAAGAATATCCAGGACAGAATATTAATAAATGATGGAGCAGGTAAATTTACTGATGAAACTTCAGAAAGAATACCAAGCGATTCAGAACATACAATGGATGCGGCTTTTACTGACGTTGATTTTGATGGTGATCTTGATTTGATAACTGCAAATATTTTCTTCAATCGCCCTGCAAAGGTTTTTAAAAATAACGGAAGTGGAGTTTTTGAAGAAAAAACTAGTGAGGTATTTCCGCCGGGAGTTAACGCGGAGGGAATCGGTATTATTGTTGCTGATTTTAATAGTGATTCATTTGATGATATTTATATTGTGAATAGAAGATCGAGTCAGCAGCCAAACACAAAAGACAGATTATTGTTAAGAAATAATCCGGATCAAACAACAGGGATTTTGTATGAAAATGATTTACCGGAATCGTTCAAGCTTCTTCAGAATTACCCGAATCCATTTAACCCAGCAACAACAATAAAATTCTCAATTGCCAAAATGAACAGCCAAAAAGTTACGCCCACAAGCATAAAAATATATGATGCATTAGGTAATAGAGTTGAAACAATTATGGAAAGGAATTTACTTCCGGGAGCATATTCAATAAATTATAATGCGTCGAACTTATCTAGCGGCGTATATTATTATAGATTAATTGCGGAAAGATTTTCAGAAACTAAAAAATTTGTGCTTTTAAAATAATGTAATTTCATTATTCTTGAATTGATTTGTAAATTATGATTATTAAAAAGCATAGGACTAGTAATGATAGTTGAAAACAAAAATAAACTCGAAGAAATAAAATTAATAGGACTGGCTCTCAAAGGAAAAACAACAAACGAAAATGGTCAGTCAAGTATTGATTGTGGAAATTTGTGGCAGAAATTTCTCGAAGGAAAATATGCTTCAAAAATTCCGGGCAAAGTTAGTGAAGAAATGTACGCAGTTTATCACGAATACGAAGGGGATCACACTCAGCCGTTTTCGTATTTTATCGGATGCAAAGTAAGCTCTGAGACTGATGTACCGCAAGAT
>JANQIV010000144.1 GCA_028282005.1 Melioribacteraceae bacterium
AACAAGGAACTTCAGCACATGCGATGTATGAAATTCCTTCCTGCATTAAACTCATACCCGGAGATGATGAGGAAGTAAAAACTTTTTTACCGGTTCCACCGGCACCATAAACCATATTTATAGATGCAATTTCACTTTCAGCTTGTAAAACAACCATTCCGGTTCTTTTTTCCGCTTCACGACTCAAATATTCCAAAACCTCAGATTGAGGAGTAATAGGATATCCAAAATAAGCATCGGCGCCCGCTCTAATTGCAGCTTCGGCTAATGCTTCATTACCTTTCATTAATTTTAATTCTTTCATTAGCCCACCTTTATTTCTGTATCTTCTTTAATATTACTTAATTTGGCAACTTCTTCTCTTTCTTTTTTGCCTTCTATTTTTCTGTAAACGGTAACACCGCCTTCTGGACACACAAGAGCACAATTTGTACAGCCGGTACATTCGTCTTTAACTTTCACAATGTACAAATAACCTTTGTTGTTTACCTTTCTTGATCTTTCAAGAGCATCCTGAGGGCAAGCTTCTATACAAAGTTCACAGCCTTTACATTTTTCTATATCAATCTGTATTTCGCCTTTAACTTTTGCCATGAGCTACTCCTTAAGTTTATTTAAAACAAAAAAGGCTGCATATACAGTTATGCAGCCCTTTTCCTTAAAAAAAGTGAATAATAATAACGAGAACTATATTTATAATATATATTTTATGCAATTTTTATAAAGCTATTTACCAGCACAAATATTAATAAATAATTGTGCCAAAATTAAGACACTATAATCTTTATAATTTTCGCAATTTTGCAATCAATTAAAATATTACGATGTCGTAGTTTTTCAATTCTGAGAACGGTGCATCATACGGTGAGAAAATAATAATTATTTAATACAAAGTCATCTTTTTTGTTTGGGAAGAAAAAGAATGTCAATTATTGAAAATAATCTCTAACTCTTTGGTAATTTTCAATTAAGAAAGAAGGATCTGAAAATTCCTTTTCATAATAATTCACAAAATCTTCTATTGATTTTTCAATCCCTTCTTTTATATCTTCGTTCAAATATGTTATTAGCCAACTATATTTTGCTCCACCTAAATTTATTTCCTCATATCTAAAAATACCGATTGCACTTAAGGCTATTAAAAAACCTTGAATATACGATTTATTCGAAATATCAACTTTTTCAGCAAAATCCTCCATGCTAAATTGTCTACTTCTTTCAAAAGCCAACTTTAATCCCAATAAAACTGCTTTTGTAGCGATCGATCCTTTTTCCATTAATAGTTTTCCAATTGGTTCATCTTCACCGCTTAATTGTTCTTCATCAGTTTTTTTTATTCTCAAATCAGATTGCGAAAACTCTTCAAAAACTTTTAAAGTATTATCAGTTTTTAATTCAATGTTTTTTAATGTCGATGGAATATCCTGTAAATTCTTTTCTAGGTTTTCAGCAGCTGAGCTTAACAAATCAGAATTTGTTTGGATTTTTTTAGATGCTTCTTCCAGATTTGCAATATTTCTAGTCATTGATGAATTTGAAAAAAATGAATAAACTATAGCTAAAAGTGCTAAAACAAGTGAGGTAAGTGTAAGCGCAAAAGTAATATATTCTGTTAACTCTTTTATAGCTCCCCATTTAATTGTAATCAGACCAATGATAGCCAAAATCAAAAAAGCTGTAATGTAACTAAAATGAATTCTATCAGTTTTCATAATCATTCTAATTTGTATTTTGTTTCTAATAAAATACAATTATTTATTTAAACTTTCACTATTGCGATATAAAGTCTTTAATTGAATTCAGTGGGAAGATTTATTTTAGTCTCAACTTATGCGGAATGGTTTTGGGAATTCATTCAATAATTTTTCTGGCTTCGAGGTCAAGTTTAACTGTAACAAGATACCAGATTACTTTGCCCTCAAAACTGTTAGTGAGTTTTTCAACAGCTAAATCAGTTAAATCTTGAAAAGTAATTTCCCCCTGTTCTTGAATTGTGGTTAGAATGAACTCCTTGATTACATCATACCTTCTCTTGAGGATGTTCACTCCTTTTTTACCTTGCAGGTGGAGGGTCAGTATTTTTTCTTCGTTGGGCATTTCAAATTTTAAAGTGAAGTTTTGATCAAAAACATTTCTTAATCTTACTCTTGCTCATACTCTTAATCTTCTTTTGAGTAAGATTAAGAGTAGGATTATCCCAAAGGGATCCCTTTCGGGATGATTAAGAAAAAGCCTTTAATTACTCCACATATCCCGGGCATGTTTATCTGCATGGTAAGAACTACGCACCAAAGGAGCTGACTCAACTTCTTTCATCCCTAATTCCAAACCGTGATCTTTGAACATTTTGAATTCGTCGAGAGTAACGTATCTATCAACTGGAAGATGCTGTTTTGTTGGTTGTAAATATTGCCCGATAGTCATAATATCACAGCCGTGGCTGTAAAGGTCATTCATCAATGAAAGAACTTCTTCATTTTTTTCACCAATTCCAACCATAATACCGCTTTTAGTTCTCAAGCCTCTGTCTTTGAACCAACGAACCAATTTAAGGCTTCTTTCGTACTTCGCTTGGGGACGAACTGCATGATACAATCTCTCAACTGTTTCCATATTATGATTCAAAATATGAGGTGGGTTTTCCATTATAATTTCAAAAGCATGTTCTTCGCCTTTGAAATCCGGAATAAGAATTTCGACTGTTGTATCAGGCATTCTTTCGTTTATCAACCTCACGCACTCTTTGAATATTGTCGCACCGCCGTCTTTTAACTCATCTCTATTCACAGAAGTAATTACAACATGTCTCAAATTTAATTCTTCAACTGATTCGACTACTCTTCTCGGTTCGTCTAAGTCAAGTTCGTTCGGCATACCCAATTTAACATTACAGAATCCGCAGCTACGTGTACAAGTGTCGCCAAGAATCATAAAAGTTGCTGTTCTGTTATTCCAGCATTCACCAAGGTTCGGACATCTTGCTTCTTCACACACTGTGTTCAGTTTTGAGTTTCTCATCAAAGAATGAACATCTTTGAAATTTTTTCCACTCGGTAATCTAACTTTTAGCCAATCCGGTCGTTTTCCTAGACTTTCTTTTTTCTTTTCTACTTCTTCTTTATATGCTTTCTGATGCTGGTTTATCATTTCGTCCTCTTAATCTTAGTCCTAATCTTACTCTTAATCTTAGATTAGGATTAAGAGCACGATTAAGGGTAAGAAACTAAATATTATTTACGTCAAAATTTTCTAAAGTATCTTTAATTGATTTTAAGAATTTACCGCCTAGCATTCCATCCACTAATCTGTGATCGTGGCTTAATGACAAATACATCATCGGCTTGATTGCAATTGTATCCTGACCATCTACTTCAATTACTACAGGCTTTTTAGTTATTGCACCAACTCCCAAAATACCAACCTCTGGTTGATTGATTATTGGAGTACCGAATAACGTTCCAAACACACCGTAGTTTGTAATTGTAAAAGTCCCGTCCATTATATCATCTGGCACTAATCCTTTACTGCGGGATTTATGGCTCAATTCATTAATTGCTTTCGCTAATCCGACAATATTTCTTTCATCAGCATTTTTAATATTCGGAACTATCAAACCGTTTGGTTCAACCGCTACAGCAAATCCTAAGTTTATGTTTTTCTTAACAACAATGTTATCGCCGCTGATTGATGCATTCACGTACGGCAGTTCTTTCAATGCTTTGATACAAGCCATCGAAATGAAAGGCATATAAGTTAACTTAACTCCGTTAGCTGCTTGAAACGATTCTTTGTTTCTCTTCAGGTAGTTGTAAATTCTTGACATATCAACTTCAATGATAGCTGAAACGTGAACAGAAGTATCACGGCTGTTAACCATGTGTTCCATTATTCTTTTTCTGATGTTATCCATCGGAATTACTTCTGAGTCGGCACCCGGTTTGAATTCAAAACTAGGAGCTTTTGGCGCAGGAACACTCTCTGCTTTTGGAGCTTGATAAGTCTGAGCCGCTGCAGATGGGACAGTTGTAGGAACTTTTCCACTCTTCTTATCTTCAACATATTTCAGAACATCTTTTTTGGTTACTCTTCCGCCTGTGCCGGAGCCTCTCAAATTTTCCAATTCATCGAAAGAGATATTTTCTTTTCTTGCAATGTTTAATACCAATGGAGAATAAAACTTGTTTGATTTAGGTAATTCTTGTTTTGGCGCTTGTACTGTTTGTAGATGTTCAGCTTTTGTTTCAACTGGTTTTTGTTCAAGAGGGACTTCAGCCTTGGCTTCTTTAGGTTTTACAATTCCACCGCTAGTTGAAATTCTTGCAACAACAGTGTCAACATCAACTGTATCCTGTTCACCGTGAATAATTTCCGCAAGTGTTCCTTCAACGGGAGAAGGCACTTCGGTATCAACTTTATCTGTGCTTATTTCAAAAATAATTTCATCTCTTTTAACTTGGTCACCGACAGCTTTGTGCCATTTGATGATAGTTCCTTCCATTACCGATTCACCCATTTTCGGCATCGGGATGTCAATCAATTCACCACCAACTTGAGTAGTTGAGCTTTCTTCTTTCGGCTCTTCTTTTATTTCCTCTGCAGCAGCTTCACCATTTGTTTCAATCACAGCGATTACGGAATCTACTTCAACTGTTTCCTGTTCAAACGCTTTGATATCAACTAGCACTCCTTCTTCTGGGCTTGGAATTTCCGTGTCTACTTTATCAGTACTAATTTCCAAAAGTATCTCGTCTTTCTTGACGTGCTCACCTTTGCTTTTATGCCATTTCAATATTGTGCCTTCATTCAAACTCTCGCCCATTTTGGGCATTACGACATCAACTTTCATCTAAGTGAATCTCCTTTAGTATTCTAATATTGTTTTTAGTTGAGTATAAATTTTATCTCTATCCGGCAGAATTTCTTTTTCAAGAACCGGGTGAAATGCTATTGGTGTATCCAAAGCACCGGTTCTTTTTACCGGCCCGTCAAGGCTTTCAAAACAGTTCTCCGCAATCTTAGCAGCTATTTCTGCACCAAACCCTGCAGTAATAGTATCTTCGTGGATAACAATTGCTTTGCCGGTTTTCTTAACCGAATTATAAATTGTTTCTTCGTCTAACGGATTAATAGTTCTTATGTCAATAATCTCAACAGAATAACCTTCCTGCTCAAGTTTTTTAGCGGCAAAGTTTGATTCATGAACCATCGCACCGTAAGTAACAATTGTCAAATCATTACCTTCAGTAACTACGTTTGCTTTGCCAAATGGTAACAAATAATCTGGATCAGGTTCAGCAACTGTCGCGTGGCTTTGTCTGTAAAGTCCCTTATGTTCTAGGAAAAGAACAGGATCGTTTAATCGTAAAGATGTTTTCAGCAAACCTTTTGCGTCTGCAGCATTTGAAGGATAAGCAATCAACAAGCCGGGCATATGCGAGAAAAAAGCTTCAATATTCTGGCTGTGATAAAGTCCACCGCGAATATAACCGCCAATCGCAACACGTGTAACAACCGGGGTTTCGAATAAATTGTTCGAACGGTAACGAAACATTACAAGCTCATCACGCATTTGCATAAATGCAGGCCAAATGTAATCACCAAATTGAATTTCTACACAAGGTTTCAAACCGGCAAGCGACATACCTATTGCTACTCCCATTATGCTCGCTTCAGCCAACGGCGAGTTAAAAACTCTTTCTTCACCAAACTGTGTTGAAAGCCCCTTGGTTGCAGTAAACACGCCGCCTTTGTTGTCGGCAACATCTTCACCAAAAATATATATCTTATCGTTGCGTTCCATTTCTTCACGGAGAGCGTGGTTAATCGCGTCAACCATTACAACCGGCTTCTTATTCGGTTTTGATTTTTCGTATTCGAGTTTATCTCTTTTGCCGCTTTCATCCAAAACATACATTGAAACTGTTTTGGGATCAGGGTCAGCATGATTTAGTGCCCAATCAGCTGCATCATTCACATGGTTAGTAATTTCTTTTTTGAATTCATCGTAGGCTAACTCTGTAAGAATTCCTTTGTCAATTAATTTTTTGGAGAAAAGATTTATCGGGTCTTTTAATTTATCTTCTTCAATTGACTCTTTTGTTCTGTATTTATTTTGATCGTCTGAAGTTGAGTGGCTGAAAAGCCTTACAGTTTGTGCTTCAATTAAGGCCGGGCCTTTTCCTTGTCTAGCATACTTAAATGCTGACTGTGCAACAGCATTCATTAGCATTACATCTGTACCGTCAACTTTTTGCCTGTGAAGATTTTCGTAACCTTTCATCAGTTCAACTATTGATCCGCCTTTACCGGCATTTTGGCTTTCAACAGGAACAGAGATAGCATATTTGTTGTTTTGAATAACAAAGACTACAGGAAGTTTTTCACGTGCGGCCCAATTTACCGCTTCATGAAATTCGCCTTCGCTTGTAGTTCCTTCACCGCTACTTACATAAACAACTGCGTCACTTCCCTTTTTGCGAGCTGCTAAAGCTGTACCTACAGCTTGTAAAAACTGTGTTCCGGTCGGGCTTGATTGCGTCGGTACATTTAACTCTTTTGATGCCCAGTGGCAAGCCATTTGCCGCCCACCTGTCATGGGGTCATCAGCTTTCGCCAATTGATGTAAGAAAATTTCTTCAGCTTTTATGCCTAACGCCAAGGCAAAACCCATATCACGATAATAGGGGTATGCCCAATCAGTCTTTCCTTTCATGGCTAATCCGAATGCAATTTGTGTTGCTTCATGACCGGCTGCACCAAGATGGAAGTATGCTTTTCCCTGCTTTATCATTTTGAAAAGTTTCTCATCCATCTCTCTTGATAAATGCATGAGACGGAGAATATTCATTAGCTCCTTCTTCGTAAGTCCGCCAAATGAGTCAATTTTCCCGGTTGGAGCTTTACCATTTTTTTTATCTTTGTTTAAGACTGCTTCTTCTGTTTTGCTGTTTCTTGGCATGTAGTGTTCCTCAATTTTTTTCAGTTTGTAATAACTGCTTATCCTTCAATTCAACATTCGTTGCATCGTAGCCAAATTCTTCAATAAATTGTTTCTTAACTTTTTCCTGAACTTCTTGTATATCAATTTTTCTATTCAACTCTTTTTCAAGTGATGTTACTTCTTTATCTGTAATTCCGCAAGGAATGATACCATTGAACATCTGTAAATTTGATTGCACATTAAATGCAAATCCGTGCATTGTAACCCACTTTCTAATCTTGATTCCCATAGCACAGATTTTTCTATTTTCAAGCCATACACCTGTGTGCTTTTCATTCCGCCCACAACTCAATCCGTATTCCGAACAAACATTTATTATTGTTTGCTCAAGGCTTCTCAAATACTTATGCGTATCTTGGTACCAATCAGTCAACTTTATTATTGGGTAACCAACAATTTGTCCAGGTCCATGATAAGTAATATCACCGCCGCGGTCAATGTCATAAACAGATATTTTTTGTTCTTCTAATTGTTTTTGATTGAACAACAAGTTGTTTTTATCTGCAACTTTGCCCAATGTATAAGTATGCGGATGTTCCAATAAAATAAAACAATCATTTATTTCGTCGTTGATCCTTTTTTCAAAAAGATCTTTTTGAATATCCCAAGCTACTTTATAATCTACAACGCCGAGATCAAATATGTCTAATTTTCTATATGTGGATTGCTTCATCATATGCGTCTGCCGCTGCTTCCATTATTGCTTCCGATAAAGTCGGATGTGCATGCACAGTTTTGATAATTGATTCAAATGTACCTTCCATGTGCTTTGCGATACCAACTTCCGCTATTAATTCTGTCGCTTCCGATCCAATGATATGTGCACCCAATAGTTCTCCATATTCAGCATCGAATATCATTTTTACAAAACCTTCACGTTCCCCAATTGCACCTGACTTTCCACTCGCTGAGAACGGGAATTTACCAACCTTTAATTCGTATCCTTCTTCTTTTGCTTTCTCTTCAGTTAAGCCGATACTTGCAACTTGCGGCTGGCAGTATGTACATCCCGGTATTGATTTATAGTCGATTGGTGCTACATCCATTCCTTTAATTTTTTCAATACAGTAAATTGCTTCGTGTGATGCTACATGTGCAAGCCAAGGCGGCCCAATCACATCACCAATTGCGTAAATGCTATCAACATTTGTTTGATATGTTTCAAAGTCAACTTTGATGTGATTTTTATAGAGTTCAACTCCTAACTCTTCTAAACCGAATCCTTCAACATTTCCGGTTACGCCGATTGCACTTAATACTTTATCCGCTGTTAATTCTTTTTTCTCACCATCTTTTTCAATTGTAACTTTGACAGTGCTACCATGAACTTCTGCTTTTTCAACTTTTGTTGAAGTATAAATTTCCATTCCTCTTTTCTTAAAGCTAGCTTCAAGCTGTTTTGAAACTTCAGCATCTTCAACAGGAACAATTGTATCCATCATTTCAATGATTGTAACTTTGGTTCCGAGCACTGAATAAAAATAAGCAAACTCAACACCGATAGCCCCAGCTCCAATAATGATAAGCTCTTTAGGCTGCTCTTTCAAATTCATTGCTTCAGTACTTGTGATTATGTTTTCTTTATCAACGGGAATTGCCGGAACAGCTTTTGGCCTTGCTCCCGTAGCAACAATAATTTTATCAGCTTGAATTGATTGTATTTTATTACCATCATTGTCTAAAATATCAAGTTCGTTTTTAGAGGTAAATTTTCCGAATCCTTTAATGTGATCGATTTTATTTTTCTTCATTAAAAACCCGACACCACGAGTAATTTTTGTAGATACGTTTCTGCTTCTCTTTATGATTTTGTTAAAATCAAAACTCAAATTGTCATATGAAATTCCAAAATCTTTTGCATGATTTTTCATCAAATCGTAAACTTCTGCATTCTTCAAAAGCGATTTTGTTGGGATACATCCCCAGTTTAGGCATATTCCGCCTAAATTGTCTTTCTCAATAACGGCAGTTTTGAATCCAAGTTGGGCAGCTCTAATTGCTGCAACATAACCTCCGGGACCACCACCCAAAACAGCAATATCATATTTTTCAGACATTTAGTACCTTATTAATTTTAATTAGCTAAATAATATAAATAACAATTAGTTGATAATAAAATTCAATTGGCTTACGAAAAAGATTTGCGTAAAACTTAAAAATACCGACATCGTAAGAATCGCATACTTAAAGATACAAAAATTAGGATATATTGTCCAAAAGCATAAAAGCATTTTGTTTAGATGGAGCTGTTTTTTCCAAATTTTTATCCTTAAAATCACAAATCTTTAATAGAGGACAAATTGAACAAGATGGCTTTTTCGGCTTGCAAACCTCTCTTCCCAGCCTTATTAAATTCGTATGAAATGGATGTGCTATCTTTGACGGGAAATCTTCATTGAGTGCAAAAAAAGTTTTGTCTGGTGTGTTTTGTTTTGTAATCCCGATTCTATTAACTGTTCGATGAACGTGTGTATCCACAGGACAAACATTTCTATCGAGTGCAAAAAGTAAAACACAGCTTGCCGTTTTTACTCCAACACCTTTGTATTTTGTTAATTCTTCTATCGCAGAACTTTCATCCATCCTATTTAAATAGTTTAGTGACAACTTCCCCTTTTTTTCATGTAACTCTTGTACAAAAGATTTTATTGCTTCGGATTTTTGTTTTCCTAGACCTGCAACTTTAATTACAGATTCAATAGATGATCTTCTCGCTGTTAAAATCTCATCCCACGATTTATATTTTTCTTTCAGATTTTTATATGCTTGGTACGAATTTCTATCATTCGTATTCTGTGAAAGAATAGTGCCAATAAGCATTTCAACTGGATTAGGTAGTTTTTTATTTCTTGGCGGAATCCCAAAGTGTTCAACCAAGACATTATTTATTTTAATTATCTTATTTTGCAAATAAAACCTATTGTATTAAAAAGAAGTCCAAATCAATTACCAGTTATTTTTAGAAAACTTTCCTTTAAATAATTGCTATAAATTTTTGATTCTGATGAAGATAAGTGAAGTCCGTCAGTAGTAATAAATTCTATTGTATCAGGAAGAGTAATGTAATTGTATTCATTCTTTGGGAAAAATTGATATAAATTTTCTCTGACTTTTTTTGGTCTTTCTAAGTTTAATAATAATGGATTCAAAGGCATTTCAAAAAAGAATACATTGCTTTTTTCAATCCCAATTTTTTCAATATATGATTTAATTTTTTCTAGGTTTTCATATAACATTTTATCGTTTAGTTCTTCTGAAAAACTCTTTTTTTGTTCCTGAATCAATTTGTTAAGCAAATCATTATCAACTTTTTGATTGTGTTCTTCTTGATCAACCGAATTATTTTCTTCCCTAGAAATATTTTTAATTTTTTTTAATTCATTAATTACAAAGCTTGTCATATTTGCTAACGGCTGTTTACCTTCACGCATGAATGGCAAATAAGATTTTAACGAATAACTAATTGGATGAAATAATTTCTCTTCAAAAGATTTTGATTCAGTTCTCCACAAAATATTTGTTTCTATCAACAAATAATCTGGCTTAATTTCCGATTTCTCAATTACTTTTAATCCATCATAGATACTTAGTCCGGCAAAAGAAAGATTATAAAATTCTGAAAGTATTTCTTCATTTAATCTTACACCCAATGAAGAGCCAATAATTATTTTTTGTGATTTACTTTCTTCAGCATAAATTAATTTTTCTGCTTTAATTGTATTTAAAGAACTTTCACTTTGAAAAGTGCTTAAGTCCGATTCAATAACTATAAAGTTATAGCAAATAATTAATAATAAAGTTATAAGTATAGTTTTTTTAATCATCTTTAAAATTGAAAATAAATGAACTCTCCCGCGCTCCCGCTACTACTAATAATTAGAAAGAGCATAATGCCATAAAACAAATAAGCTAATCTTGTAACAAACGAGAACTGATAACGTGTTTTAAATAAATAAAAAGCATGATAAACAACTACGGGTAAAGAGTATAATAAAATGTGAAAGAATAGATGAGTATCAAATGAAAAACTGAAATTCTCAAAAATAGCTTCAACATATAAAATTACATGGCTAAATTCGGGTAATTTGAATAATAACCATGCAAAAGTAACCATTATAAAAATAAATACAGAATAAAAGACATTACCGAAATTTTTGGAATTAATCTTCAAGACATTAAAAAACATTCTTTCAATAGCTAAAAAGATTCCATGAGCAAATCCCCAAACCATGTAACTCCAAGCCGCTCCATGCCAAAGTCCGCCTAAAGCCATAACAATGAATAAATTGAGATAAGTTCTAAATTTTCCCTTTTTGCTGCCACCTAAAGGAAAATACAAGTACTCCATGAGAAACGACGAAAGAGAAATATGCCACCTTTTCCAAAAATCCCTAAAAGAAGAAGCTACATATGGGAAATAAAAATTATCTCTTAATTTATATCCAAATAATCCGGCTAAGCCAATTGCAATTAATGAGTATCCGGCAAAATCAGCAAAAATCTGGCAAGAGTAACCAAATAGCATCATTATCAAGTCAATCGATTCATAATATTGGAAATAAGGATATTCGATCCAAAATGTAAAATCTTTTAAGTTATCCGCGACAACCATTTTAAGGAAATATCCGAGTACTAGATTTTTAAAGCATAATTCAAAATCTATTTCATTTAAGTATTTAGTTTTTATTTGTGGTAAAAAATCATGTGCTTTAACAATTGGCCCCGCAACCAACTGCGGGAAAAATGAAATATAGAAAAGTGTTTTTAAAGAATGCTCTTTAAAAGATTTTGGTATTACTTCTTCGCCTTTAAAGTAGTTTTCTTTGAAAACATCAATTGATAAACTGATTCCTTGAAAAGTAAAAAATGAAATCCCAATTGGAAGTGGAATACTTACTAAAAACTCACTAAGATCGCCTGATTCAACAAGAAATGTTCTCGCGAATAACCCACTATATTTAAAGAATCCTAAAACAAATAAATTTGAAACAACTCCAATAATTGCAGTTAGCTTTCTATACTTTGGATTTTTATAAACTACATAATAACTAGTTACAATGTTTATTCCGGCTGAAGCTAATAATAATAAAACTAATGGTAGATAATTATAAGAATAGAAAATTAGAGAAGACGCAATCAATATATATATCTGAGATTTCCTTAAATACGGCAAGTAATAAAACAACAGGGTAAGTGTAAGCAATAATAAGAAAATCCAACTATTAAAAAGCATCTCTTAAATGATAACCTTATTTACTTTTAATAAAAACGCAACTTCTATTTACTTTGTAACTTCCTACTATAATAATATATTTTGGTTTAGTTTTGATTAACTTTGTTGAAAATTACGAAACAACTATCCAAAAATTTTTGCTTAATTTAAGGAAGGTTTTAAGAATAACAAATAGATTTTTCACACTGCAATTTATTGAAATAATCAAAGAGAATTAACGATTTTTTATAAAATTTCAAGGAGTTTTTATGCCTACTTTAATGGTGAGTGTTTCGGGAATTAGAGGGATAATTGGAGATGGACTTGATCCGCATACTATTGTAAAATATACTTCCGCTTATGCTGACTTTTGTGGAGAAGATAAAATAGTGATTGGCAGCGACGGCAGAGTAACAGGCGGATTGGTTCGTAACATTGTTACCGGCACACTTATCAGCAAAGGCATTGAAGTGATTGACATTGGCGTTTGCCCTACCCCGACCGTTTTATACAATGTAAAAAAACTTGGTGCCGTAGGCGGAATATCCATTTCTGCAAGCCACAACCCGAACGAGTGGAACGCATTAAAGTTGTTAAACTCTGAAGGTGAATTCATGACACCGGATCAAAACAAGCAAATGCTTGGCATGTTGGATTATGCGAATATAAATTATAACTCGTGGGATAAAATCGGAAAAGTTGAAAATTATGAAGACGGTTTGAAAAATCATTTAAATGATGTTTTATCAATGGACATTGTTGATAAAGAATTGATTCAAAGCAAGAAATTCAAAGTCGTTCTCGATTGTGTTAATGCTTCCGGTTCATGGGTAATGCCGGAATTGCTTGAAGAACTTGGCTGCGACATTATAAAATTACATTGTGAGAAAACAGGAGTATTCCCGAGACTGCCCGAACCAATTCCGCAAAACTTAACTGAAACAATGCAAGTTGTAAAAGACAACAATGCAGATCTCGCTGTTGTTGTTGACCCTGACGCAGATAGGTTAGTTTTAATTACTAATGAAGGTGAACCTTTTGTTGAAGAGAATACAATTGCACTAGCTGTTAAACATATTCTCTCAAAACAAAAAGGAAGTTCAGTAGTAAATCTTTCAACTACACGAGCAGTTGATGATGTAGCAAAAGAATTTGGTTGTGAAGTTTTCCGTTCGCCGGTTGGTGAAGCAAATGTTGTAAAGAAAATGAAAGAAGTTGATGCAGTAATCGGCGGTGAAGGCAGCGGCGGAGTAATCTATCCTGGCTTGCATTACGGACGCGATGCGTTAGTAGGAGCAGTAATCACTCTTCAGCATTTGGCAGAGCAAAATAAAAAACTTAGTGAGATAAAAAACGAACTACCGCAATACGAAATCGTCAAACGTAAAATGGAGACCGGAGACCGCAAACCGGATGAAATAATTAACAAAATGGTTGAGAAATATTACGGTGAAAAGATAAATACGGAAGATGGTTTGCGAATTGATTTTGATGACCATTGGGTGCATTTAAGAAAATCAAATACAGAACCGATTATCAGATGTATTGTTGAAAGTGAAAGTTTAGAAAAATCCGAAGAGTTAGCAGAAAAATATTTTGAAGAATTGAGAAGTATTTAATACAGCATCTTCCTTTTCTTATAAAAATTCATCAAAGCTTTGTCGTAACTGTCTGTAGTTAGAATTAGGTTATAATCAATGTTGTAACGAAGGGATTGATTTTTAAGTTTATTCAAAAACTCATTGAATGCTTCCTGATATGCCTTTTGAATTTGATAAGGCTGGCTTGTCATTTCTTCTTCAGTTTCCAAATCTTTGAAAACTGCATCTCTGCCAAAGGCAAATGACTTTTCAATTGGGTCTAAAATCTGGAAAAGAATTATCTCATTCTTCTTAAAATGAATTTTCTTTAGTGATGTCAAAGTTGATTCGATATCATCAAAGAAGTCCGAAATTAAAATCACTAATCCCCTCCTTTTGATGTTTTCAATTGCTTTAACCAAACAATCCGCAGTATTAGTTTTATTTAAAGATTCCGATTTAGCAATTGATGTAAGTAATGTTTTTAAGTGAACATTGCTGGATTTTGGCGGGATGTAATTTTCTATCATATCAGAATAAATTGTTAGTCCAACAGAATCCTGTTGCTGAAGTAATAAATATATTAAACTTGCTGAGAGGACATGTGAGTATTCAAGTTTAGTAACGTCACCCTTGTTCTTAAAATCCATTGATTTACTGTTGTCTATCAAAACATGGCAAATTAAGTTTGTTTCTTCTTCGTACTGCTTGATGAAAAACTTTTCACTTTTGCCGTAAACTTTCCAATCAATATCTTTAATAGGATCACCTTGCTGGTAAGCCCTGTGCTGTGTAAATTCAACAGAGAAACCGTGATAGGGGCTTTTGTGGAGCCCGACCATAAAACCCTCAACAACGGCTTTAGCTTTTAAATCAAGTGATTTTAATTTTGATACTAATGCGGGATCTAAATATTTTTTATAATCAATTACTTCAGGCACTAATTATTTTCATCTAATTTCTGTTTTAATATTTCTTCTGCAGAAATACCTAAATTGTCAAGTTCTGCTTTTGCTGATGAAACAAGTTCATCATTTGGATATTTTTCAATAAACAAATTATAATTCTCACGCGCTTGGTCTAATTGTTCAAGTTCATTGGCTTGTATAAACGCAACCATAAATAAAGACCTTGAAGCATGCCCGGACTGTTGATAATTATCAGCTACATTTTTATAATGCTCGACAGCTTTTCTAGAAGCGGCTAATTGATTAATACTTGTTATTACTTTGCTATGGTAAAGTTTCCCTAGTTCGAAATTTACTTCAGCAACATTTTTGCCTTCAGGGAACTCTATTAAAATGTCCTCCAAAATTAATACGGCAGAATTATAGTCTTTGGCTTTGATTTTTTCTTTTGCTTCATTGAATAATTCTTCTTCACTCTTTGAAGAGCAACTAAAAAATGTTATAAATGAAAAGATCAGTAAAGCTGAAGCAATTTTGAATTTCATGTATTCTCCAAATAGTTCGCTAATTTTCGACATACAATATAACATCAAAAATTGACGTAAAAAATATAAAATAAGCTGCCAGATTTTCTAATGAGTGGTAAGTGAATTCTTGTAAGAATGACCTTTTGTATTAGAGAGCTTTCTGCCAATAGTTTGGATGCGCGCTTGTAGTTTATTGTAAGCAGCATCAGGATTATCTTTAACGCCTCTTTTATTTTTATAAATTATATATTGCTCACGATACGGATGCGGCGTAAAGTTAGGCATGACAACATTTGCACCAACAGATAATCCTTTCTCCCTTCCAAACTCGTCTAGCGTATCAAGTGCTGTAGTTGACGGGATATGAACATTTTTTAGAACTAATCTTGTAACTGCCATCGACTTTAATGTAAGTTCAACCGAACCTGGTTTTTTATTTTGATAAGGAGTAAAATCAGATGGAATGAATGGCCCGATTGCTGCCATGTCAACATCAAATTCTTTTAAGGAAATAATATCATCTGCAATATCATTAATTGTTTGAAGCGGTAATCCGATAATATTTCCCGATCCAATTTGAAAGCCGATGCTTTTTAAATATTTTATATGATTTAATCTTTCAAACAAGCTCTGACTACAGTGGTAAATTGAGTACAACTTAGGGTTAGTGGATTCTTGTTTAAGTAAGTATCTATCAGCACCGGCTATTTTCCAAGCTTTATATTCATCAAATCCTCTCTCACCGAGTGAAAGTGAAATTGCAACATCTGTACTTTGCTTAATTGAGTAAATAATAAATGAAATCATATCAGTATCATAGTAGCCATCTTGCCCGGACTGCAGTACAATTGTTTTAATACCTAAATTTGAGATGTGTTTTGCAGTTTCAATTATTTCTTCTGCAGTCATTCTGTATCTTTTTATAGAAAAATTTTCTTCTCTCAATCCACAATACATACAGTGCTGACTGCAATAATTTGAAAACTCAATTACACCGCGTAAATGGACTTCATCACCGCAGTGTTTTGATCTTATTTCATCTGCTTTATTAAAGAGTTTTTGAATATCTTCTTTTTTTTCCAGTTCAAGAAGATAAACTATTTCCTCTTTTGAGAGTTCGGTTTTGTTTAATAATTTATCTAAGTCCATTTGCCTACTAAAAGAAGACGTCGCGTTCTCCGTCGTCAACTCTTTCAATCATTTTATTGATTTTTCTTTGAGCAGCTTCAGATTCTTTTGAAATCTCTTTTTCAATAAATTTTACAGCATTAGTTTTAGTTTCATCATTAGCAAAATCATTTACATACTCTTTGAAAGTTGCCAAAGCATTTGGAACACAAAGTTTACCAATATTGCCTGTTTTAGCCAATTCCATAAACCTGTCACCGGTTCTGTCTGAACGATAGCAAGCGGTACAGAAACTAGGTAAATACCCAAGAGATGTACAATCATTAACAACTTCTTCTAGTGAACGGTGATCTCCAAGCTGGAATTGTTCCATGTGGTGCTCATCCATTGTATCTTGAGATTCTTTGTAAGCACCGGGGGAAGTTCTACTGCCTGCGCTAATTTGTGAAATACCTACTTCAAATAATTCTCTTCTTAATTCTGCTCTTTCTCTTGTCGATAAAATTATACCTGTGTACGGAACAGCTAATCTTAAAACTGCTACTAATTTTTTGAAATCTTCGTCATTAACTGCAAATGGTGGTTTTTCAGCAGCCGGGGCATTAAAAGCCGGCTCTAATCTCGGAACAGAAATTGTGTGCGGTCCGATTCCAAATTTTTCATCCAGATAGAAAGCGTGCTGTAACATTGCCAAAGTTTCAAATTTGTAATCAGTTAGTCCGAATAATACACCTATTCCGACGTCGTCAATTCCAGCATCAATTGCTCTATCCATTGCATAAAGTCTGTATTCATAATCGCTTTTAGGGCCTTCCGGATGCATATATTTGTAAGTTTCGTAGTGGTAAGTCTCTTGGAAACACTGATAAGTTCCGATTCCAAAACTTTTCATTGTTTTGAAATTTTCAACTGATTGAGGAGCTGTATTTATATTAATTCTTCTAATGTTATTTCCGCCAAGGTTCACATCATAAATTGCTTTAACTGATTCACCTACAAATTCCATATTTGATTTTTTGGGGTGTTCACCGGCAACTAAAAGAACTCTTTTGTGGCCTTGTGAAACTAAATATTTTGTTTCATCAACAATTTCATTTACAGAAAGAGTTTTGCGAGTTAAATCTTTGTTGTCTTTTCTAAAAGCACAGTACATGCAATTATTAACACAAAGATTAGTGAGATAAAGAGGAGCAAACATTACTAATCTATTTCCGTAGATTTTTTCCTTCACTACTTTTGCAGTTTCATACAATTCATTGAGAATCTCCTTATCATTTATATTCAATAAAGTTGCACAGTCAGATAATGAAAGCCCTTTTGCATCTTTTGACTTTTCAATGATTTCTCTCTGTAATTTTGGATCATCTATTTTTTGTTCAATAAGTTTGTTTATTTCTTGTTCATTTATGAATTCCATAATCTCCTCACCGGATTTTCAGTTTAACTAAATAAAACAATAAACATACCAAGAAGGTTTTTTATGAAAAAGGTTGAAAAATGGACTTTAATCAAATAGTTTCTTAAAAGAGAGAATATTTAGAAATGATAATTCTATAAATTAACAAATGAAGATATAACATCTTTATTTTGATTTTATCTAAATAACCGCATTTTCAAGAATCTGGATAATGCCTCTGCTTGCATTAATTTTGGTTTTTAGGCCTATTGGGAAAGTAATATTATCACTAATATGACCATGTTTTATATTATACATGACCGGAATTTTTAAATCATTAAAATAATCAACAATAACCTCGTTTAATGACAAAGTAACTTTTGTTTTGTCGGATTCATAGCAATCAACGAATCTTCCAAATAAAACACCGTTCAGATTTTTGATTATCTTAGCAAGTTTTAGTTGATTAAACATCCTGTCTATTTTATACGGTGGTTCATTTATATCCTCTAATAAAAGTATCGAGTCTTTCAATACCGGTAAATAATCAGTTCCGAGAAGAGAGCATAATACAGTTAAATTTGCAGCAAATAATCTACCTTCACCGCTTTTCTTATTAAGAGAATAAAATTTTTCATTATTAGGATTTTGAATTTTACCAATCTTTTTTGACGATGTAATTATCTGCCAAAAATTTTCTTCAGTAAATTCACTAATTTCATCAGAAAAATCTACTGCCGCCATTGGTCCGGCAAAAGTAACTAA
The DNA here is from genome assembly GCA_028282005.1 of Melioribacteraceae bacterium. Lineage (GTDB taxonomy): Bacteria > Bacteroidota > Ignavibacteria > Ignavibacteriales > Melioribacteraceae > JANQIV01. Next base: position 18,517 of record JANQIV010000144.1, read on the forward strand.
TCCGGTTTTTCTATAAATAGCTAAATTTAAAGCAGTTATGTCACTATAACCAACAAAAATTTTAGGGTTCTTTTTGATAACGTTAAAATCAATAGAATCTAACAATCTACCCGAACCATATCCACCTCTTGCACAGAAAATTGCTGCAATATCTTTGTTTTTAAACATATAATTCAAATCTTCGAGTCTTTCTTCGTCAGTACCAGCTAGGTATCCCCTTTCTTTCCCACCATTTTTCCCAACTTCAACACGGTAACCCAATTTTTCAAAATAATTTACACTTTTTTCAATTTTTGTAAGATCCTTTGGGAGGGATGCCGGACAAACTATTCCAATTACATCGTTAGATGATAATTTTTTAGGCTTTAATAATTTCATTTAAAGAGTTGGTTATTGAGAGTTCACAAAATATAATAATAATTAGAATTTATTACAAAAAATGGTAAAAAATAAATGAATTTAGGTATAAAAAAAGGGCGCCAAAATCGACGCCCCCTTTGGGATCTGGAAGGAGAGAAGAAAATTTATTTGATCAATGTCATTTTCTTTGTAATAACATTTGTTCCAGCTTCCAATCTGTAAATATAAATACCAGTAGAAACATCTGAAGCATTCCATACAACATTGTGAGTACCAGCAGTTCTTAATTCATTAACTAATTGAGCAACTTGTTGACCTAAGATGTTGTAAACAGTCAACTTAACATTAGCAGCTTCTGGTAATGCAAATCTAATAGTTGTTGATGGGTTGAATGGGTTAGGATAGTTTTGGCTTAACGCATAAGAAGTTGGTAAAGCTTCGCTATCTTCAACATCTGTTAATTCACCAACATAACCAAGTTCATCTAATGCAGTCCAACCAGTTAACCAGTTTTCATCACCAAATGCACCAAGATATGATGTTTGTGTGAAGTAATCATCATCTAAAGTTTTTGCACCTGACAACGCAGGAGAACCTAAAGCAACTCTAGGATCTAAACCACCGTCAGTTGTTCTACTTACACCTCTGAATAAAGGATCGCCAACTTTGTTAGCATTTGCAGCATCACCCAAATAAGCTTGTGCAAAGTCTTGATCTGAAAAAGTTGTAACTGTATTACCAGCAGCAAAATCCCACCATAAATTGTTTTGTAATGCTAAGTCACCAGCTTCTAATCTTTTTC
>JANQIV010000190.1 GCA_028282005.1 Melioribacteraceae bacterium
CGTGTGGGATAGCCAGCATCAAACCACCGCCAATTGTTTGCGCAAAGTAGTTTGATGAAAACAATATTAGTAATACTGCTGTTAGTAATGAAATCCTTCTCATTTTTACTCCGTAATATGTTATTGATAATTAAATAAAATAAACTTCTTTTGATTGTGCTTTGATCTGCATTTTCATAAACTCATCAAAACCGATTTCAATTGCCCCAAACATCATCAAATGATCGGTAACAAACTGAACGTCAAGCAATTCAAAGCCTTTTTCGATAAGCCTTTCAACCAGTTTGACAAGTGCAGTCTTTGATGCTTGCGATACTACCGAGAACATTGATTCCCCGTAAAATGCACCTCTGTAAGTAACGCCATAAAGTCCGCCAACCAACTTTTTATTTTGATATACTTCAACTGAGTGTAAATTTCCTCTGTTAATTAGTCCTTTGTAAGCATCAATAAGTTCATCGGAAATCCATGTTTCTTCTCTTTTTGAACATTTTTTTATAACTTCAAATGGATCAAGTGAATAGCGGTATTCAAAATCGCAAGCTTTCATGAATTTCTTTAAAGAACGCGGCACATTAAAATTTTCCAGCGGAATAACTGTACGGATCTCCGGCATGTACCAATCAAGCACACCGTATTCGTCCGCCATCGGGAATGCCCCGTTTGCATACATTCGAACCATGTTTTCCGGTTTTAACAGATCTTTCTTATTTATTTTTCCGCTTGTCATTTTGCCCGTAATTACAAAGTCCATTATCAAACAACTTTCGGACCAATCTTACCAAATATTTTGCAATTATAAAAATATGTATTTTGAAGAAATTTCGAGGTTTATTCTTGATGAAATTTTTAAGAGCTATTTAGTGTATAAAATTAAATTATAATCGTACACTAAATTATTCAGTATTGAAAAAGTTACGGTATAACCAAAGTAACTTTATTTTTAACTTCATTAAAAAAATCTAATAAAATTGATTTGCCGGCTTTTCCAGCTATTTCACTATATTTTAACACAGCGCCTTTCCAGCCTTCTTTATGCCAATATGCGTTGTTTGATAATTCTGTTTCAAATACTTCTTCAGGGAATGGATACGAGGTCACATAAAAATATGGTTCAGATATTCCTCCATCGCCGGTTGAAAAACCAAAGTTCATTTGCTCACGGGAATTATCCCAATTATTTAAATCTTGTTCGGGGATTACTTTCCCGGAAAACCAAAGCATTGCCAAATCAAAATGATGTGGCCAAAATTGAACGGAACTTGTTTCTGCAAAAGTGCTGCCTTTGAATTCTTTCAAGATTAAATCTACAGCTTTGAGTACTTGAAAAAGTTTATCAGCAATCTCTTTATTGTAAACTTTCACTTCTCGTATTTCACTAAAAATTTCTTTGTTAATGAAAATGTTCTGATTTTTAATCAGCTTATTAATATTGGAAGCAAAATCTTTAACTTCTTCGCTCGCAAGTAAAACCGAAGCAATGCCTTCTTCGCCATAAACTTGCAGTTGATGATCGACTAAATCAATTTTTAATTCAAATGTTTTATCAATTTCTCCATTCACCAATGGAATTGGTAGAGTCGTTAATCCGCGGGAATAAACTTTTAAACTGAACTCTTCCCAATTTTTATCGTGCGGAATTAATTGTCCGCCAATTGCACTTAGCAATTTTGCAAAAGCTTGAATTGAATTCCTTGTTTCCTTTATTTCTTCATATTTTAGTTCTGGGAAAATAAATCCACTCATTTTTTCCTCATGATTTATTATAAGCCAACACCGCCATATTTTATTCCAGTGAGTTTTGCCATTTCTTCTTTGTACGTTGTTAAATCGTAAATACTGAACTGATTCAAATGGGATAAGCCGCAAGCTCTTGCGAGAATTTTCATTAACTCAATTGTTGCTTCAAAATAATTCTGCAATTGTTTTGCGGATTGCTGAACGATAATTCTTGTACGCAAATCTTCTTTTTGGGTTGCAATCCCGACCGGACAATTATTTGTGTGGCACGCTCTCATTCCCAAACATCCTATTGCTTGTAAAGCAGAATTTGAAACCGCAATACCATCTGCACCAAGTGCAAGTGCTTTTACAAAATCCGATTCAGTTCGCAATCCCCCGGTAATAAATAAAGTAACATTTTTTGCGTTTCTTAAATTCAGATGCTTTCTTGCACGGGCTAATGCAGGAATAGTCGGGACTGAAATATTATTTTTGAATATCTCCGGAGCAGCACCTGTTCCGCCGCCTCGGCCATCAAGAATTATATAATCGATACCAACAGCCAAAGCAAAATCAATATCTTCTTCAATATGCTGTGCAGAAAGTTTAAATCCGATTGGAATACCACCACTTGATTCGCGAACTTCATCAGCTAACCTTTTATAATCCCCAATTGTTTCTAAGTCGGGAAACGTCGGTGGGCTTATCGCTGCTTCTCCTTCGTTCAATCCTCTGACTTCCGCTATTTTTCCTTTTACTTTATCCCCTGGTAAGTGGCCGCCTGTTCCGGTCTTAGCACCCTGTCCTCCTTTAAAATGAAAGGCTTGCACATTTTTCACTTTTTCAATATCCCATCCGAATTTTGCAGAAGCTAGCTCATAAAAATATTTTGAATTATTTTGCTGCTCTTCAGGCAGCATTCCACCTTCACCACTACAAATCCCAGTGCCCGCTAATTCGGCACCCATTGACAAAGCTGTTTTTGCTTCTTCACTCAAAGCTCCAAAACTCATGTCGCTCACAATTATAGGTATTTTCAATTCTAGCGGTTTTTTACTTTTTGGACCAACTACTAGTTCAGTTGCGATTTCTGTATCTTCAGGTAACGGCCTCTGCGCAAGTTGAGCTGTAATTATTTGGATGTCATCCCATCTCGGTAATTCTGTTAAAGGCACTCCCATCGCAGAAACTCTTCCGTGATGACCTAAGTTTTTAAGTCCGTTTTTAGCAAGTTCCTGGATATAATTTGTGTAGGGTTCTTCAGGCCCGCCCTGAAGATCAGCATACAAACCTTGATATGCATCGCGATCATAAGCTTGTGGATTATCAACATGCCAAGCTGCAATCTCATTTTCGTCTACAAAAACAGCATCCTCTTTTTCGTCAATCCATGAAGAAAATTTGTGCAGTATCTCATCATTGTTGTATTCACTAACACCAGTGTCGTAACGGTAATCCCAATAATGTACTCCGCAAATTAAATTGTGTCCGTCAATAAAACCGTCTGACAACAAAGCTCCCCGGTGAAGGCATCGTCCGTAAAGCACAGAGACATTTTCGTCGTACCGGATTACAACAAGATCAACATTAGCAACCAAAGCGTAAGCAGGTTTACGGTCTTCAAGTTTGTTCCATTCAGCAATTTTCACTTTTTTTATATCAGGCATGATCAATCCTTTCATTAAGAATGATGTTTGATTCGGAATGCAATTAAAAGAACAAAATAATAAATATTTGTCGTATAGGAGAAATTAATAAATTTTAAAGCACAACTTTATTTGATAACTCGTTGGTATCATCAGCTTTAATCGGGAAGTGTTGGCTCAAAATATGGCCAACTCTTTCAACTCCAAGAATCATTCCTTCAGAGAAATGGCCATGACGGAATTCGGACTGCATTTCATCGCGGACTTTATCCCAAGTTTCTTGAGTTACTTTTTCGTTAATGCCGCTATCAGCGAGAATGTGGAATTGTCTTTCCTTCAATAGCAGATAAAGAAGGATTCCGGTTTTGTCGCGGGTTTCATGTATATTTAATTTATAAAACTCTTCTTCGGCAAGTTCGGTAATATTTTTTTTCTTTTTTAGAAATGGTTTTTCCTCTTTAATGGCAACGCGAATTTCACCTGCTGTAATTTTTTCCATTTCTTTAATTTTATTGGAAATACGAAGAAAGTCGTCATCTGTGAAAAAATGGTAAAGTAATTTTTCGCTCATAATTTAGATTTGATGTAGTGATTTTTATTTAAGTCCAAAATAACAATTCAACAAACAATAGACAATTTTAATCGATTCTGCTTGCCTTTTCACAAAGCTTATCATAATTTTTAAGATGTTTAAAATTAGTAGATTGTTTTGGCAGATAGATTGATTGAAGGAATAGTTTTCGATTTAAAAAAATTTGCGGTTCACGACGGACCTGGAATTCGTACGACTGTTTTTTTTAAAGGCTGCCCGCTAAACTGCACATGGTGCCACAATCCCGAAAGCAAAAGAAGAGATGTAGAAACACTAATAACAACTAAGCGCAGAAAGTGTCTAGATCTTTCATACTCCGAAACGAAAGAAGTTTTAGGGAAAAAAGTTAACGTTAACGAACTTATGGAAGAAATCAAAAAAGACATCCCATATTACGATGAATCTGGTGGTGGCGTTACTTTTAGCGGTGGCGAACCGATGATGCAGGTTGACTTTCTCTACGAATTATTGCATGCTTGTAAAATGGAAGAATTACATACAACAGTTGATACTTCTGGTTATTGTAGTTACGAATCATTTGAAAAAATTAATGACTTAGTTGATTTGTATCTTTTTGATTTAAAATTGATTGATGAAGAAAAACACAGAATGTACACTGGGGTAACAAACAAAAATATATTGAATAATTTAACAAAATTAACTGAAGACGAAAATGAAGTTTATGTAAGGATTCCCATTGTACCAAACCTTACCGATACAGAAAAAAACATAAATGACTCTATTGAATTTTTAAAGAAATTAAATAGAATTAAAAAAGTAGATATTCTCCCGTTTCATAAAATGGGATCGAATAAATTTCAAAAACTTGACATCCCGGATTTTCACAAGCATACGGAGACACCACCGGAAGAACAGATGAATGAACTTAAAAACCGGTTTGAATCGGCAGGATTCTCGGTCAAAATCGGAGGATAAAATGAATGATAGAATAAAAAAACTAAGAACTCAAAGTCTGGATGCTGAGCCGTCAATTTCAATTGAACGTGCAAAGCTGTTAACAGAATTTTATAAATCAGGCAAAGCTGAAAAAGTATCCATCCCAGTTGCCCGTGCAATGGCTTTCAAACATATTTTGGAAAACAAAGAGTTATGTGTCAATGACGGCGAATTGATAGTCGGTGAAAGAGGGCCGGAACCAAAGGCTACTCCAACCTACCCAGAAATTTGCACACATAGCAGACAAGATTTAGAGATTTTAAATTCACGACCAAAAGTCAATTACTTATGTGACGAAGATTCAATCAAATTTCAGGAAGAAGAAATAATACCGTTTTGGAATGGCAGAAATATCCGTGAAAGAATTTTTGAAGAGATTGACCAGGAATGGAACGATACTTATGCTGCCGGTGTTTTTACTGAGTTCCAAGAGCAACGCGCTCCGGGCCACACTGTTTTAGGTGATAAAATTTACAAAAAAGGTTTCAAAGAGTTTATCACTGATATCGACAAAGCTATTTCAGCATTAGATTTCTTTAATGATAGTGAAGCATTTGAAAAACGTGAACAACTCAATGCAATGAGAATTACAGCCGAAGCCTTAATCATTTATGCAAAGAGATATTCCACAAAACTAAAAGAACTTGCTGAAAAAGAAGCAGATGACAATCGCAAAAAAGAATTAAACGAACTTGCCGAAATTTGCAATTGGATACCGGAAAACAAACCACGCACATTTCATGAAGCATTACAGTATTATTGGTTTGTTCACGTTGGAATCATTACCGAATTAAATACTTGGGATTCTTTCAATCCGGGAAGGCTTGATCAGCACCTTTATCCGTTTTATAAAAAAGAAACTGAAAAAGGCACATTAACCGAAGAAAAAGCCCGCGAAATTCTTCAATCGTTTTGGGTGAAATTCAATAACCAGCCTGCTCCACCAAAGGTTGGAGTTACCGCGCTTGAAAGTAATACTTATACTGACTTTGCGCTTATCAACGTCGGCGGATTAAAAGAAGACGGAAGCGATGCGGTCAATGAGCTTTCATATTTAATTTTAGATGTGATTGAAGAAATGCGCTTACTTCAGCCGAGTTCAATGGTTCAAATCAGCAAAAAGAATCCGGACAAATTTTTGAAGCGTGCTTTACGAATAATCAAAACCGGATTTGGCCAGCCTTCTATTTTTAATACCGATACTATAATTCAGGAAATGGTCCGACAGGGCAAATCTTTGATTGACGCACGCAACGGCGGCGCAAGCGGATGTGTTGAGACAGGAGCTTTCGGAAAAGAGAGTTATATCTTAACAGGCTATTTCAACTTAACCAAAATTTTAGAGCTCACTTTAAATAACGGTTTCGATCCGAAAACACAAAAACAGATTGGCTTACAGACTGGAGAACCGGAATCATTCGAATCTTTTGAAGAATTATTTGAAGCCTACAAAAAACAGCTAAAATATTTTATCGACATTAAAATAAAAGGCAACATAATTATTGAAAGATTATTTGCTGATTATATGCCTGCACCGTTTATGTCCATGCTAATTGATGACTGCATCAAAAACGGTAAAGATTACAATGCAGGCGGAGCTCGTTACAATACTTCTTATATTCAAGGTGTGGGGCTTGGCAGTTTAACAAACTCACTTTCAGCAATTAAAAATCATGTTTACGATAAAAACATTTTTTCCATGGGTGAGTTGATTTCAGCTGTCAAAGATAATTTTGAAAACTTTGAACACATGCGTCAAAGCCTTGCGAATGATGCACCGAAGTATGGGAACGATGATGATTACGCTGATGAAATTATGACAGATATCTTTGAAGCGTTTTATAATTCTGTTGAAGGAAGGCCAAATACAAAAGGCGGTCAGTTCAGAATTAATTTATTACCAACAACTTCTCATGTTTATTTCGGAAGTGTTATCGGTGCTACACCTGACGGCAGAAAAGCTAAACTTCCTTTATCGGAAGGAGTTTCCCCGGTGCAGGGCACAGACTTAAACGGGCCGACTGCGGTTATA
>JANQIV010000217.1 GCA_028282005.1 Melioribacteraceae bacterium
CTGGATTTGGATGCAGGTTATAACTTACGCCAAAGTAGACAACAAAGAAATGCTTCCTCAAATTGAAGAAACATTAAAAAGATTGGTCGCTGAAAAAGCTCCGGCCGCTTTTGACAGAGTAGGTTTTTCATATGACGACTTAATAAACAGCAACGGCAAATGGGATTTCCCCTTTCAGTCCTTAAACGATATCTACTTGGGATCGTTTGAAATTGGAAACCGCATAGGACCGCTTGGGAATAAAAATTACGTGTATATTTTAACTTCCATCGCATTTTTCATTTTGATCCTCGCTTGCGTAAATTTTATGAACTTAACAACTTCAAAATCGCTTTCCCGTTCAAAGGAAATCGGGATCAGAAAAGTTTTAGGTTCGGATCGTTCAAAGCTAGTCAGGCAATTTTTGGCTGAATCAATTTTCTTTAGTTTGCTTTCTGCTGTTTTTGCAATTGCATTGGTTATTATATTTTTTCAGTATTTCGAAAATCTCTCCGGTAAAAACTTCGCAATAAATACTGTTGTCACAACTAAAAACATTTTACTTCTTACCGGTTTTATTTTGTTTGTCGGGGTACTTGCGGGCAGTTACCCGGCACTATTTTTATCCTCTTTTAAGCCGGTTTCAGTCCTAAAAGGAGATGCCTCGTTTAAATTTTCGAACTTAAGTTTCAGAAATATTTTGGTAGTTCTTCAGTTTTCTGTTTCAACTTTTTTGATAATATCCACGCTAATAATCAACCAGCAGATAGATCTTTTCACAAACAAAGATTTAGGATTCGATAAAGAAAATATTTTAGTAATTGATAACCGTAACAATAAGCTTGGGGAAAAATTCGAATCATTCAAATCATCAATTGTTAATAACACCGGAATAGAAAACGTATCCATCACGACTGGTGTACCTTCTCTAAGTTGGTGGCAGGATTACTACAAAGTAGAAGGCAAAGGTGACGAACAATTTGAGCTTGCTACTTATCACGCTGATGAAAATTTAATAAACACACTTAACTTCGAAATTATAAAAGGGCGCGGCTTTGAAAAAGAGTATTCAACTAACGACCGCTCAGTTATACTCAACGAAACGGCAATAAAAAATTACGGATGGGATAACCCGATCGGTAGAAAGATTTTATATCCGGGTGCAGGCGAGTTCGAAGTAATCGGAGTTGTAAAAGATTTTCACCATGCTTCTCTTTATCAGGAAATGTTTGCATTTGGATTATTCTATATTTCATCATCGTTCCCGTTTAATCCGAATTCATTTGTTGTAGTGAAGATTAACAGTAAAAACACAAGTGAAGTAATCAGTTTCATCGAAAATAAATGGGAAGAGTTTGTAGCGGATAAGCCGTTTGAATTTACTTTTATTGATGAAACAATTCAACAGCAGTACACAGCCGAAACACAGCTCAGTAAGCTTTTCTTAATTTTTTCATGTCTTGCAATTTTAATTGCCGGATTGGGTTTAATTGGCCTGGCAGCATTCACAGCCGAAAAAAGAAATAAGGAAGTAGGCATCAGAAAAACTCTTGGGGCTTCAGTTCCGAGTTTACAATTACTACTGCAAAAGGATTTTATCAAATTAATTTTGATTGCAAATCTAATCGCATGGCCGGCTGCATTTTATTTTATGACGAAATGGTTAAGCGACTTTGCTTATAAAATTGAAATCGGATTTATTCCTTTTATAATATCTGCTTTATCGATTTTGGTTTTCTCAATAGTAGTTGTAGGTTTACAACTATTGAAGACTGTGAAAAGAAATCCGGTAGATGTGATAAGGTATGAATGAGATTTGAAGAAATGTCAGCTTGAGCTTGTCAAAAACAATTAATTACACTTAGACAAGCTCAGTGTGACTACTCAATATTTCAACTGAGTCGTAAAATTATGTAAAAATAATTTCAGCGTTTTCAGACATTTCATAAAATTGACCAACAGAAATAATGTCCGAAACTTGAGGACAGAAATCTTTCATACCCAAGTGGAACATGTCCACTGTTGCTTTACAAGCATACAATTCACCGCCAGCGTCGTGAATCATTTCGATGAATTCCCCAACCGGAGGAATGTCAATTTTGTCCATTTCCTTTTTCATCATGTGTGTAACAAATGAAGACATTCCGGGAATTGCTCCCATCACTGTCGGCATTTTCATTCCGCCAGGTAATCTAAGAGCAGCATTACCAACTGTTGCAACGGATAAGTTGTCCATACGTTTTTTTATGATTGCATCTAGTCCAAAAAATGTAAAGAATAATGTTGCCTCAATTCCTTCCATTCTCGCACCGTTAGCCATTATCAACCCGGGATAAACTCCTTCGAGCGACCCCCTCGATACCACTATTGATACTTTTTCAATCGCCATTTTTTTCTCCTAAAAATTTCTTTATTCTCTTTAATATCTAATAATGTCATTCCGAACTTGTTTCGGAATCTTTCGATTACCAAACCAGATGCTGAAACAAGTTCAGCATGACAAATACCAAAAACTTAAATACAGCCCTTCGGTTTTGGAATACCCGCTATTCTAGCCGCTTTTTTGGCTGGGCCTTTTGGGAACAAAGCATAAAGTTCTTTTGTGTTTACGCCGCTTTCTTTTGTTAATCTTCTGATGGAAGGAGCGTCACCTTTTTCTTTGAATACATCGCGCATAAAATTAATTACTGTCCAATGTTGTTCAGTTAATTCTTCAATGCCTTCTTCCTTCGCAAATACTTTTGCAACATCTTCGTTCCAATCGTCAATGTTTGCCAAGAATCCGTCAGCGTCCAATTCCAGTGTTTTGTTTTCCATTTCTAAAACTGCCATTTTTTCTTCTCCTTAGTTTTTTGAAATTTTATCTACTTGTTTTAATTCGTTGTTAGTTTGATGTGAAGCCAAATTTTGAAGGAACTTTGCTGCGAAAGCCATTCCTTTTTTAACTTCGGGTTTGTTGAACTCTTTAATTAGTTTGAAAGTTGAATAATCTTCTTTGATCTCAAAATCCAAATGTTTGTAAACAGATACAGCATTATTGATAGCCTGCAGCATATCGGGTTGTGTAAGATTCTTAATTGTATTCATTATCGTAACAATATTATCACCAAGATTTCGCACATCTTCAACAGTAAAGGAAGTAACAATATTGTCCATAATTTTTGATGACTCTTTGAAGAATTCGAAATAACCTTTTCTATCGAACTCATCCATCTTTTTCATGAAATCAATAATTGATTCACGAACAAGCGGCGAAGCATCATCAACAAAATCTCTCACACTTTCAATCTGATCGAACATCGCGTTGAATGTGTTAATATTTCTCAATAGTTTCTTAAACAAGTGCCAGATATCTCCGGTCGAAATTTGGTCATGCACTTCTTCAAGCTCTTCTACAGCTGTGTTGTAAACATCTTTTCCAACGCGCATTAAATCATCCTGCAAATCTTCCAATTGTCTGCGGTGACGCCTTTGAAGATCGATCTCTTCAAGAATTATATCCAGTTTATTCTCAATTGAACTTATACGTTCATTTATATTTTTCTCTTCCATTTTAAGCTCTCTTTCCCGCCATTGACATTTGAGATTCTATCGGCAACTCTTGTCCTTTAAGCAATGAATTCCAGTACATCCAGCGAAACATTATTTTGCCGTAGTGATTCATCTTTGTTTCTTCGAGCAATGAAAATGGGCCAACGCCTGGTAGCGGAAATTTACCCGGCAATGGTTCAGTATCGTAATTAAAGTCAATTAAAATGCCTTTACCGAAACCGGATTCGATGAAGCAGTTCGCGTGTCCGTCAAATTTTTCGTGCGGCTCTCTACCTTCAATTACAGCAAGGAAGTTTTCGAGCAAAACATCAGCCTGGAAGTGAGCAACAGAACCAGCCTTAGAGCTTGGCAAATCTGTAGCATCGCCAATAACGAAAATATTTTCGTGTCCATTTGCCATCAAAGTGTGTTTGTCTGTCGGTACAAAGTTTAACTCATCACCCATTTCACTTCTTTCAATACATTCATCGCCCATATTTGTCGGGATGGTCACGAGTACATCAAACGGAATTCTAGTTTCATCCCACGAAACAATTTCTTTTGTTTCATTATCAACACTGCCAATGTTAAATTCGCTCGTTAAGCGGATATTTTTCTTATCAAGGAAATCGCCCAAAATTGCAGAAGCTTTTGGTTTTGTGAAAGCTCCGGGTAACGGAGTAACAAAGTGGATATCAACTTTATCACGGATGCCTCTTTCTGTGAAATACCAGTCAGCTAAAAAAGCAAACTCAAGAGGAGCAACCGGACACTTAATCGGCATCTCAGTTATGTTGATTACGAGTTTTCCGCCTTCCCATCTTTTGAAGAAATCCCAAAGTGCACATGCACCTTCAATTGTATAAAAATCAAAAATGTTTTTGAACCACAAATCTTCTTTCATTCCTTCGGTTTCTTCAGGTTTAATTTTTGCTCCGGTCGCAATTATCAAATAATCGTAGCTTAGAACCTTTCCATTTTGCAAAAGTACTCTGTTATTTTCCGGTTCAATTTTATCAATCCCAGACATAATTACATTTGCACCCGTTGGAAAGAAATCTCTCTTAGGTTTGATCACATCTTTTCTGTTATAAACGCCGAAAGGAATAAATAAAAATCCAGGCTGGTAGTAGTGATTTTCAAATTGATCAACAATAGTAATTTCCCATTCACTTTTGTCCAAAACATTGCTGAATTTGTTTAGCATCATCGTCCCGGCAGTTCCGGCACCAAGTATTAATAATTTTTTCATTTTTGAATCCTGCTAATTTTATTAAATATTATTGTCTGCCTTTCATCAATTCCTTTAGTTTATCTTTTATTTCTGTGCAGTTTGATAAACTCTTATAAACTTCGCACTCACGGCAATCTCTATTTTCGCAAGTTGTGTTCGGGTGATTGTACGTCCAGCACGGCTCATGGTGGCCTTTGTAAGCTTTGCAGTTTTCTCTGTCGTTTTTAGCACATCCCATAATCTCCCAGCATGGTATCAAAGAAAAAATCATTTTGATTCCGTTGATACTAATTTTTTGATCACGAATTGCTTTGCGCACACATTCAATTCTTTCAATATCTTTTTGGGAATAGAGGCGCTGGTTTGTGTCTTTCTTAAAAGGAATTATCAATCCCTCTTTTTCGTACATACGTAAAGTGTGTACGGAAATATTGAGCAGTTTAGCTGCTGTTCTTATCGGGAAAATCGGTTCGTCTTTATTTATATTTAAATCCATTCGGATACCACTATCTTTTATTAAGCTATAATTTCAGTTATCAATTTTGTTGATACCCAAAAATATCAACTTATTTAAAAATAAAACCCGCATTTAAGACTTGCGAGTATTTTTACTATTCAAATATAAAGACACTTTTGTATGATTACAAGAAAATTCTTTTACCCCATAAAATATTTTATATTTATAAAACTTTATAGGGTAAAAAACTTCTTAACTACACCCACCTTGGATTTTTATTTCCTTCTTTTTTACAGGAGCTGAAAATTTGGACAAATATTCTTCCTTTTGAATCAACTCTTTGTGGGTGTTTTGTCTCCATTTATGAAAGTTTTCTTTCTGTGCTAATTTTGAATTTACTGAAATGAATTCTTTGTATGAATCAACATCAATCAATAGCAATTTTTTATTTGAAGTTCCCAAATAATTGGAAATCAAATAAGCTTCTTTTGCAGCATCAATATTGCTTGAATAAAAAATGTTGGTTTTAAATTGATTGTTGAAATAATCACTCCACTTATAACCTTTAATTTCTTTTAAAGGAATATTAACTGCCAACGGGATATGAAATTCTTTGTATTCTTCTATAGTCCGTAAATCTATCAAATTATATTTATTATTATTTTTGCTCAGCTCAGAAAGCAATTCATCTACAGACATTGTCTCAAAAACATAACTTTTATTTTCGATTGTCTCTTTGATTTCTTCATTTGTGTTTTCTTCACTGCTTTGAGTGAAAGCAGCAAAAAGTATTATTGCTACCGGTACAATTGCATAATACAATCTTAGTTTCACGTTCCAAGGACTAGAGGCTGTGGTAATTTTGTTTACTTTGTTTTCAACAATTCTAACAAAGGCAAAAGCAAACAAAGCTATAGCTGTTAAAATTAATGCAAACAATTCTTGAGACATTCCGAAGAATTCATTTATTCTTACTGCTCCCCAACTTTCTGCTAAATACAATTCTTCAAGTGATGGATAAAATTCAGTAAACCCAAAAATCCCGATAATTGATCCGGCGATGAACACCATTGCGTCTAGCTTGCCGGCTGCTGCAGCACAAACGCTGGTACCCGGACAAAACCCGCCAATTATAAAACCTGCACCCATTATCAAACCACCGACAATTGCAGACCATAAAAATGTTGGGTTAATATAAATCAATTCTAAATTCAACAATCCAAAATGATCAAGTAAAATAACTCCGATCATTGCTGTTACTCCGGCTGTAAAAAACACTCGTAAAACTGTGAAATCATAACCGTAAAAAAGCCCAACCAACTTTTTGGTTGATGAAAAACCTGCTTGCTCTAATATATATCCAAACCCGATTCCAATGACGAATGCCATTATCAAGTTAAATTCGTTGCTAATAATTTCAGGTACTAATGGTCCCATTTTTCTTATCCTTTAATCCAGAGTTTTCTAAAAAAGTAAGCCAACATGTATGCCCCGCCGAAGATGGCCATCATTGTTATAATTCCGCCGAATGACATTACAGCCATCCCACTCAAAGCCGATCCGCTAGTGCAACCTCTGCCAAGTTGCGAACCAAACCCAAATAATGCACCACCGATTAGAGCAGCAACAACTCGAGTTGCATTTTTCACACCTGGACCTTTCTCCATTCGCAGATTTATTCTGTCTGATAACAATGCTGATAGAAAAGCACCAATCAGCACACCTATAACTTCCCAAACTAACCATGACTGCATAGCTCCACCGGGATTAGACTCAATTTGTTTTGAATAATATTCTGATTTTTCAGCATGTTCAGGAGAAACGTTGGCAACAGTTTCAACAATAACACTTTTTACTGCACCACTTGCTCCAAGTCCTCTTCCACTGATATAAATTGTTGCTAGCAGAAGCAGGCCAAGTAAAAATCCGGCTAAATAGGGATTCATATAATTTTTAGTTTTCATTTTTTACTTCCGTTATTTCTTCTTTATCGTCTTCAATTTCTTCATACCCTGTAAGCATCGCTTTAATGTTTGATGTCGCCGTGTGTCCGGTCGTTGTCATGTATACATGCACTATCAAAAATGCTATCAAAAGAAATGCACCGAGAGTATGAAGCACAGCTATTGCATCCAAAGGTATTTCGCTAATTACAATAATGTTGTTGGCATCTACAACTTTGTAGTTTAGGTAAAGAATGCCTGTAATGATCACAAGAGGAATAAGTACAATCTTGAATCCCAAATAAACTAGCTTTTGCAGAGGATTCAGTTTGCTCAACTCTGTTTTCTTGCTGGGATGTTTATCACCTTTAAATATCCCTGAAATGTAATAGCGAATTTGCGATCTCAGTTTTTTTGTAGTGGGTAAATATTGTTTCCATTCGCCGGTTGTGAAATGCCAGAAAATTGAAAAAGCTATTAACAGCAACAAAGCATAAGATGCGACGCGGTGAAATTTGACTGCACTTTCGAATCCGAAAACTTCAAATGATCCGTGAACTTCAAACCCAGTTAGGGCTAAAAATATAATTAATGTAGCCTGCACCCAATGCCAAAACCTTTCAAAGCCTTTGTAGATATATATTTTTTTCATTTTAATTCTTCGTTTATTACTTGAACTGTGTATTTATTTTTCTTGAGGACAACAAAGATTCTAATTAGCCCATGAAGTAGAATTCCGAGTAGCGAAGCAATTATTATAAATTTCCCGAAGAAATCTACGGTAATGCTCCTATCTCTTCCCGGAAGATAAAACCCGGTTAATTCAGCCAATCTTCCCTCTTCATTTTGTGTATGGCATTCTGAACAAGCGACAGTTTTTTCTTTAATGCTAACCATATGATTTACCGGCCAGTACATTTTCGTTTTTACAAACTCGTATTCGCCGCTGTATTCTAATCCGATGTTTTTCATCCCTGCTTCTGAAGCTGTATGCCAATCAAAATCTTTCCAGAAAGCGCTGTCTCCTTTTTCTTTGGAAAACAATTTAGGCTGAATTAGCATTTTGGTATTTGGATCATAAATCTGATCACCGACGTGAATTTTTACAGGTATAATTTTAGAACTCGGATCATCATGTGAGCCAAATAATTTGTTCATCTCAACCGGGAATGAATTAACCTGGTCTCCCAAAATGTAATGGTCTGCAGTGCCGTTGAACCACATATAATCCGGTTTAACATTTCTTTCCCAAACAAATCTTCCTTTTGTTGAGAGGTAAGTGTGATTGCCAAGCGAGTCGTCTTCAGTAAATGGTTTGCCGTCTTTTAATTCACCTGCTTCCGACCAGTACCATTCCATTTTTGTTGCATTCACTTTCGCGTATTCGGGGATGTGACATGTCTGACAGGCAACTCTGCTTGTGTGCCTATTAATCATTTCATCAAAATGTGGTAGATTCCCATGACAGTCTTCGCAGTAAGCTCTGTTTTCATTATCCGAAGAAACAGAATAAAGTT
Organism: Melioribacteraceae bacterium; assembly: GCA_028282005.1. GTDB lineage: Bacteria > Bacteroidota > Ignavibacteria > Ignavibacteriales > Melioribacteraceae > JANQIV01. The sequence goes on from JANQIV010000217.1 coordinate 8,662, forward strand.
TTCCTTTAATTTGATGCTGATTAGCTGTATGGCAATCAACACATGACATGTCCATTCCGTTAACACCCATGTGAACATCAACTTCGAGGTCAGCAGCCAGCAAAGCAGTTTCAAGGTCACCATGTTTTACATTATTTCCACCACCGCTCGTGAAATGGCAAAATCCACAATTCTCTCTTTTCGGCGCTCCAACCGATTGAGCCACTTTTGAGAGATTGACATTTCTGTCGGGGTAGCCTGCAAGTGCCGATCCTTTTTTATATTCTTCGCTGTTATCGTGGCAAACCATACAGTCAACATTCAGCTCATTGCTGAAATCGAACTCTTTATTATTCATCCCAAAACCAATGTGGCACTTTGCACAAGCTTGCTCATTTCCGGTTGCACCTATGCAAAAATTATTGAGTACATTTTTCTTTCCGGTACTTGTTAGCCCCCTTCCTTCGACGTAGGATATTCTTTCCCAATTCCAGTGGGAGGATTGCATAACTTCTTTGTGTCTTTCGTTGTGACACGAAATGCATGTAGCAGTTACTTCTTGTGGAGTTTTAAATTCCTTTTGAAGAATTTCGAATTTACTGTGATCAACTGATGCAACTTTCGGTTGGGAATACTGCTCTTTCAATTTCAGTAATTTGAGATTTTGCGTTTCCGGTTTATGAAATACATTTATTAAAACCAAGAGCAAAATTACTGACGTGATTATTGTTAATATCGATTTTTTCATGTTTTTTCTTTTATGCTATAAATTATTTACACAAATGTGATTCATAAAAATAGCATTGGATTCGGATATCCTTAATTATTTTTTACATTTTTTATGAAATAATTGCGAATATTTTTGCTTGTAAAGCTAATTGTGAAGAATTAATGTGTCAAGCAGAATCTTTTATGGTATAAAAAGTTTTTTATCTGAATTGGATTTTTGAAAAGAAATCGGGCTAGATTATTAAAATCTAGCCCGGTTAAATTTTAAACATGTCTCCAAATGAATTCTTCATCGTCAATTTCTTCGATGTCGAGCTTACCTTTGGTCAAATATACTTTCAATTCATCAGATGTGAATTTTTTTGTTGCATCAAGTCTTTCGAAAAGATTATTTAAATATCCTCTTGTAATAAAGAAAATACCTTGATCATAATAGCTATTAACCAGTTCATTAAATTCAAGTAATTCTTTATTTGAGAAAGTATCCGTTAAATCGCTTTTTAGAATAAATTCACCAATGACTTTTTTGGTGAGGTAAACAGCAAAAATCACTTCGGTCAAAGGGAATCCTTCTTTATTTCTTTCTGCACCTACATTTTCATAATACTGTTTAATTTCGGATATATTTGCTCCTTCATTAAACCACTCAAACAAATTTTCAAAAACGTGGTAACCTCGTTCGAATGCTTTTTCTTCATCAAGTGTATTATATGTCGGTGCATATTCTGACTCTTTCATTTGAGTCATCCAAACTTTAGATAATTCTTTAATATTACTTTCTGCTGATTTGATCAAACTCAAATATTTCATAACTACACCTTAGATTTATTGTCTAAGCAATTATAAAAAAATTATTAATAAATGAAATATTAAAATTGCTTTGCAGAAAAGAATGCAACAATATCTTAATTTTACCGTCTAAGAATTTATAAAACTTTATGTAAATTTGCTGGATGTCTTACTATAAATTATTAAATAAAGGGACAGAAACTTTTGTCGAAGTTTCTGCCAATTCAATAGAAAAATTATTTTCAGTCTCATTCAAATCTTGGCTTGAAACTGTTTCCGACCAAAATAATTACGGACTAGAAAACAAAACTTTTGAAATATCATCTGATAATTACGATTCTTTATTAAAAGAATTTATGATGCATTTAAATTTGATGCTTAATTCTAAGAAATGGGTCACTATCGAAATACATGATCTGTTGATAATAAAAAAGGATGAAGCGAATTTCTATTTAAGTGCTCTTTTTAGAGGAAAAGATATAAACTCAGTAGATGTAAGAATTAAAAAAATTATAAAAAGCATTGTTTTTAATGGCAGATCTATAGACTTTGATTCAGGCTATTTCTCTACAAAATTCGTTTATGAACTTTAAATCCTTCTTAAAAACTACTCAATAATACAGCCAATCTCAAAAAATTTCCAAAAGCGTAAAATCATTTTAAAATTTTCTTGACAAGTGGGCATCTATTCGATATTTTTATATCGATAATTTTTTATCGATAAATAATTAGCGAATAAAATGACAAAAAAATTAATATCAGCCCCGTTGCCAACTCTTAAAAGATTGCCGAGATATTTACATATCCTTCAAGATTTAAAAGCAAAAGGAATTAAACAAGTATCCGCAACAATCATCGCAGAAGAGCTGGGCATTGATTCAATCCAAGTCAGAAAAGATTTGAGCACAACAGGCATAATTGGCAAACCTAAAATCGGCTTTGAACTAAACGAGTTGATTGATCACATCGTACATTTTCTTAATTGGGATAATATGACCGACGCTTTCCTTGTTGGTTTAGGTGGATTGGGTAAAGCAATTCTGGGGTATGATAATTTTAAAAATTACGGACTGAACATCGTAGCAGCATTCGATACAGATCCGGAATTACTAGACACAAAAGTTCATTGTGTTGGGGTTTTTGATATTAAAAAGTTAGAAGATTTAGCACAGAGAATGAAAATTCATATCGGAGTTTTAACAGTACCGGTTTCAGCAGCACAAGAAGTTGCAGAAAAAATGGTTGCCGGCGGAATTAAAGCAATCTGGAATTTTGCACCGGTCAAATTAAAACTGCCGGATAACATTATTATTGAAAACGTTTTTCTATCACAGAGTCTCGGAGTTTTAACTCACAGGCTTGCACAACTTAAGAATACTGAAGCTTAACGAATACAGTTACAGGAGCTATTATGGAACATTTAAATAATGAATCATTAGCAAGAAAATTCGAGCGGGTATGTGAAATACTCGAAGAAAATAATTACGACAAAAACAAATTGATTTCTATTTTACAACAAGTGCAGGAAGAATACAGATATTTACCTGAAAAGATTCTCATGTTTATCGCTACATCATTGAGAATTCCTCCGGCAAAAATATTCGGAGTAGCTACATTTTACTCACACTTTGCATTAAAACCAAAAGGCAAATTTGTAATCAAAGTTTGCGACGGAACTGCATGTCACGTAAAAAATTCAATCCCGATTGTTGAAGCCATGCAGAAACACCTCGGATTGAGTAACGAAAAAAATACAACAGATGATATGATGTTCACGATTGAAACCGTTTCATGCCTTGGCGCTTGCGGTTTGGCCCCGGTAGTATTGATAAACGAAGATGTTCACTCGTTGATGACACCGGAAAAAGCAATCGCAGCGATTGAGAAAGTTTTGGAGAAGGAGGTGCAGTATGAAGAAGTCGCTTAATTTGGAAAATATTCAAGAGAGCTATTTATCAACTCAAAAATTAGTAAACAGACGTATCGTAGTTTGTGCCGGTACTGGCTGTATCGCGAATGGATCAGAAAAAGTTTTAAACGCATTAGCGGAAGAAATAAAAATAGCCGGATTGGAATTAGCAGTAAAATTAGAATTTGAACTGGAAGAAAGAATAGACGCTCACTTAACGGGAAGCGGCTGCCAGGGCTTCTGCCAAATGGGCCCTTTAGTAACAATTGAACCGGATAACATTTTATATAATAGAGTAAAAGTTGAAGACGTAAAAGATATCGTGGAAAAAACTTTGATAAACGGTGAAGTTATCGAAGAACTGCTTTACGTAAATCCTTCAAATAGTAAGAAATGCAAAGGTACATCAGAGATACCTTTTTATAACAGGCAAAAAAGAGTCGTACTAAAAAATTGCGGGACTTTGGATCCAAGTGACATTAATGAATATATCGCTCAAGGCGGATACACCGGCGTAAAGAAATCACTACTTGAAATGCAGCCTGAAGAAATTTGCGAAGAAGTAAAATTGTCTGGGCTTAGAGGCCGCGGCGGCGGCGGTTTTTCGACAGGATTAAAATGGGAATTCACACTAAACGAAAGCAATGAAAAGAAATATGTAATCTGCAATGGTGACGAAGGTGATCCCGGTGCTTTTATGGACAGAAGCATAATGGAAGGAAACCCTCACTCTGTCATCGAAGGAATGATGATATGCGGTAAAGCTATAGGTGCTGACGAAGGATACGTATATGTAAGAATGGAATATCCTCTGGCTGTTAAAAGGATAAAAGCAGCCGTTAATCAAGCGAAAGAGCTGGGAATTCTAGGTGAAGATATTTTTGGATCAGGATTTAATTTTAGAATTCATGTAATGGAAGGTGCTGGTGCTTTTGTCTGCGGTGAGGAAACTGCGTTAATGGCATCAATCCAGGGTGAAAGAGGAATGCCGAATCCGAAACCTCCTTTCCCTGCTCAAAAAGGTTTATGGAACAAACCTACAGTAATCAACAACGTTGAAACTTTGAGTACTGTCCCGCTAATCTTCAAAGACGGTATTGACAGCATGACCAGCCTGGGAACAAACAAATCGAGAGGCACAAAAACTTTTGCTTTAACCGGACACGTAGCAAACACCGGTTTAATCGAAGTTCCTTTCGGCACAACACTACGTGAGATCGTTTTTGAAATAGGTGGCGGGGTGACCGACGATGAAGGCAACATTGACAACAGCCTGTTCAAGTCTGTTCAAATCGGTGGCCCTTCGGGAGGCTGTTTAACCGAAGAACATCTCGATATGCCTTTGGATTTTGATTCGCTCACAAGCATCGGTGCGATGATTGGTTCCGGTGGTTTGGTCGTTATGAATCAAAACACATGCATGGTTAAGATCGCGAAATTCTTTATGGAATTTACACAGAACGAATCATGCGGAAAATGTATTCTTTGCCGTGAAGGCACGAAACAAATGCTGAAACTACTTGACGACATTACAACAGGTGAAGCAACTGAAGACACAATCCCGGTTCTCGAAGATTTAGCGTATGCAGTTAAAAAAGGTTCATTGTGCGGATTGGGTAAAACTGCTCCGAATCCTGTTCTCTCAACATTGACACAATTTAGAGAAGAATATTATGCACACGTAAATCAACAAAGATGTCCCACCAAAAGTTGTAAAGATTTGATGGTACCTGAAATTAATCATGAACTTTGCAAAGGCTGCGGGTTGTGCGCAAGAAAATGTCCGGTTGACGGTATTGAAGGTGAAAAGAAAAAACCTTACACAATAATTGAAGGCAAATGTATTAAATGCGGTGCATGTATCGAAGTATGTAAATTTAACGCTGTTGTAGGAGGATAAGATGGAAAACAAATTAATCATAAATGGCCGAGAAGTAACTTTTTCAGATGAAAAAAATCTTTTGGAAGTAATTAGAAAATCAAATATAAATATCCCTACTTTCTGTTATCATTCAGAGTTGAGCGTTTACGGCGCGTGCAGATTGTGTATCGTGGACATCGATGGTAAAGGTATTGTAACCTCTTGTTCCGAAAAACCAAAACCGGGAATGGTAATTAAAACTCACACCAAAGAAGTTCGCAATATCCGTAAAATAGCGATCGAACTTTTACTAGCCAACCACGAACAAAAATGTACGACTTGTTCAAAAAGCAGTAACTGTAAATTACAGGAATTAGCTTCGGACTTAGGTGTTGAAGAAGTGCGGTTTGCTGCAACAGGCAAAAAATTTGAACTAGATTGTTCATCAGAATCATTAACTAGAGATCCGAACAAATGTATTTTATGCGGCGACTGTGTTCGTGCGTGTTATGAAATTCAGGATATCGGCGCGATTGATTTTGCTTACAGAGGCTCTGACGTTGCAGTTACCCCAGCTTTTAATAAAGGCCTTGCTGATGTTGAATGCGTTAACTGTGGACAGTGTGCGAGAGTTTGCCCAACCGGATCAATCACACCCAAAAATGATATCGACAAAGTTTGGAGTGACATCGACAATCCTCAAAAAACCGTTGTTGCTCAAATTGCTCCTGCGGTAAGAATAGCTATCGGTGAAATGTTTGGTTTTGAGCCGGGCAAATCTTTTACCGGGCAAATGGTTTCAGCATTAAAAATGTTGGGCTTTGATAAGGTCTACGATACTTCATACGCAGCGGATTTGACTATCATCGAAGAATCAAATGAATTTTTAAAGAGAAAAGCTAAAGATGAACACTTGCCGATCATTACTTCCTGCTGTCCTGCTTGGGTTAAATTCTGCGAACAGTATTATCCCGAATATCTCGATAATTTATCAACATGCAAGTCACCACAGCAAATGTTTGGATCGTTGTTAAAAGATCAATTACCGGCAAATTTGGACAAAGATAAAAATGATATCGTTGTAGTATCTATCATGCCTTGTACCGCGAAAAAATTTGAAGCAAACAGAGATGAATTTGTTCACGATGGAATAAAAGAAATTGACCACGTTTTAACTACACAAGAATTAGCGCAGATGATCAAACGGGCTGGTATCCAATTCAACAAACTTACTCCCGAATCACTTGACTTACCTTTCGGTTTTAAAACCGGTGCGGGATTGTTATTCGGAAACAGCGGTGGTGTTACTGAAGCAATGCTAAGATACGCTACTGAAAAGATCACTGGCAAACGAGAAGCAAACTATGTTTACAATGAAGTAAGAGGCAATGAAGGATTACGTGAAATAAAAATGAACATTGGTGAAAACGAACTAAATATTGCAATTGTTCAAGGATTGAAAAACGCAAGAGATATTATTGAGAAAGTTGAAAAAGGTGATGTGAATTATGACTTCATCGAAGTAATGTCATGCCCGGGAGGCTGTGTTGGCGGTGCAGGCCAGCCGGTTTATTACGACGAAGATATAATCA
>JANQIV010000246.1 GCA_028282005.1 Melioribacteraceae bacterium
ACTTTATTTCCCGGGATCATTTTTCCACCGTTATCCGTAACAGCTTTTTCAATTCCACTATTTTTATAACAGCGTGTCCATTCATTGCATGTGTGGTCAAATACGTAAACGTTTTTTGCCCCTGCATTAATACATTGTTTTACAATCTCGCCAACTAATTTGGGATTTGTATTTGCCGCTCTCTCCGGAGCAGTATCCCAACCAATATTTGGTTTAACTACAACATTTTGATTTGGTTTTACAAAATTCTTAATTCCACCCAATGCTTCAATTGCCTGCTTGAACATTACATCGGGTTCTCCGCCTTTAATTGCTGCTAAGTCGTATATAACTTGGTCTTTGGTTTTAGATTGTGTTTTCACAAATGGAAAGTTTCCGAGAGATAAGTAAGCAGTTGCAGCTAATCCGAGTTGTGAACTTTTTTTTAGAAAATCTCTTCTTTTCATTTTTTTTTCTTTTTTTATTCGACAACTTTATCCAATATTTAAAAAAAAGATGAATATATCAAGTTAAATAAGTGTCAATGGTCTCTGTACTTTTTAAACATTTGGTAATTTGCTAAACTCTTAAGACTGCACTGTAGGATAAAATCCTATCACACAAATATCTACGGAGGGCAAATGAAAAACTACAGCAATGTTGAAGCACAAATTATGGCTGTAATGTCGTTATATAAAATCGGAGATGAGCAAGGAATATATGCAATAAAAAGAAAAGCAAAATTTGAAGAAAATGAAAGGCTTCAAAATATGTGAAATCTTTTATAATATGTATTTAGCTGAATCTGCAAAAAGTGAGTAAAAGTCATTTCAAATCAATTTATATGAAGCCATCGAAAGATGGCTTTTCTTTTTATTTATCTTTAACTTCACAAATTAATTCATAAAATTATATTCAATGTCTGAAAATACTGTAACCTCCAAAAAAGGCCGTCCGGTAAAAAAACTTGCAGTAGTTGAACTGGTAGTAATTCTTTTCTTAATAGTTTTTTTAGTCACGTCTTCAATTGTTTTTTATTTGAAAATTAATGAGTTGGTAGAGGCAGAAAACCTTAATCAGATAGGCCTTTTCGCAAGGTACGCTATAGTAATTATTGCTTCAGTAAGTGTTGCATTAGCTTCCGCATTAATCTTTTTCATTATCAAAGTAAGAAAGCGTTCTTTTGAAAAATTAAAAAAAGCTCAAAACGATATTGATAAACAAATTTACCGAAGAACTAAGGAACTTAAAAAAGCAAATAAGAAGTTGACAAATGAAGTTGAAGACAGAAGAGGACTGGAAGACTCTTTGCGCAGTATTCAACAAAGACTTCGTGCTATTCTTGATAGTACTTATGAGCTTGTGGGATTGCTCTCAAAAGAAGGTACAGTTTTAGACGTAAATAAAAAGGCGCTTACCACTGTGGGTGTTAACAAAATGGAAGTGCTCGGATTAAAATTTTGGGAAACACCTTGGGTACCTGAGGATGACAAATCTGAAAAGCAGATGCAAACAATAATCAAGAGAGCGGCAAAGGGTAACTTTGTAAGATTTGATACGGAGTTAAAAACCAAAGAAGGAACAACAAAAAAGATTGATTTCATTATTACTCCGATCAAAAATGAAAATGGTGAAGTGATCCTGTTGGTCCCGGAAGGCCATGATATTACAGAGTTAAAAAAAGCAGAAACAGAATTAAAGCAAGCAAAGGCTGAAGCGGAAAACGCCAACAATGCAAAAAGTGATTTCCTTGCTAGAATGAGCCATGAATTGCGAACACCTTTAAACGGCATTTTGGGTTACGCGCAAATTTTGCTGAGAAACGAAAGCTTCCTTGATAAAGACAAAAAGGGGCTGGAAATTATTAAATCAAGTGGTGAACATTTGCTTGATTTGATTAATGACATTCTGGACTTATCAAAAATTGAAGCCGGTAAATTTGAAATCCTTCCCGATAATTTTGATCTGCATCAGCTCTTAAAAAGTGTTGTGGATTTAATAAAAATCAAAGCAGAACAAAAGTCGATAAAATTTGAATTTGAATTCGGCAATAATCTGCCAAACAATGTTTTTGGTGATTCTCGTTTGATTAAACAAATTTTGTTAAATCTTTTGAGTAATGCTGTAAAGTTTACTGAAAAAGGAAAAGTAAGTTTTGCAGTTTTTAGGGATGCCGGCAAAGTGAAGTTTGAAGTCTCGGATACAGGTGTAGGGATACCTGATGATTTTATTGCAAAAATTTTTGAACCTTTTGAACAAACCGGACGCAAAGCACAAAAGGAACAGGGTACCGGGCTTGGGCTTTCAATCAGCAAAAAGTTAATCGATTTAATGAACGGTACTCTTTCTGTGGAAAGCCAAATAGGTGTCGGCAGCAAATTTACAGTTCAATTAGATTTAATTGAATCGGGTGAAACTTCCCATTCAAAAATAATTGCAAGCAATTTAATTAATGGTTACAAAGGGAATAAAAGAAGAATACTTGCGAGCGACGATAATAAAAATAATATCGAAGTAATAAAATCGATTTTAGAGCCACTTGGATTTGAATTGTTGATAGCATCCAACGGCAGAGAGGTTGTCGAAAAAACAAAAGAGCATAATCCTGATTTGATTTTGATGGATATGATAATGCCTGAGCTAGATGGATTTGAAGCAACTAAAGAAATTAGAAAACACTATTCTGCTGAGATACCGATAATCGCAATAACAGCAAGTGTTTTAAAGGACGAACAAAAGCTATGCTTTGATGCCGGATGCAATTATTTTCTTCCTAAACCAATTAATTATGATGACTTGCTTGAAACAATTGAGAGATTTTTGAAATTGCAATGGATTTATAAAGATTCGAAAGAAAATGAAAAAATCGATATCACTAAAAATGAAATGATCTTTCCTGAAAAAGCTAAGCTAAAAGAATTATATGAAGAATCTTTGAAGGGAAATTTCACCGGCATAAAAGATTTGGTTAATGGTTTGAAATCAAATGAAGATTTCCATCCTTTTGTAAATAAAGTAGAAGAATATATAAGTAATTATAATGAAGACGGACTGATTGAATTTATTGAATCTTCCGAAAATTGGGGAAACTGAAAATGGAAAATATAAATGTTGGAGCAAAGATATTAATAGTTGACGATACGCCGCAAAACATTGACGTTGCAAAAGAACTATTGGAGCTAGAAGGTTTTCAAGTTTTTGTTGCCACTAGTGGGGAAAAGGCTCTTGCAAGAGTTGAATTGGTTGAACCGGAACTGATTTTGCTGGATATCCAAATGCCGGGAATGGATGGATTTGAAACATGCGAAAAATTAAAAGAAAATCCGGCAACACAAAATATACCTGTAATATTCTTAACAGCATTGGCAGACTCCAATAGTCTGGTAAAAGGTTTTCAACACGGTGCTGTTGATTATGTTACAAAACCATTCCGTTCAGAAGAAGTACTTGCCCGTGTAAATCTCCACATAAAATTGAAAAGGCTTGAAAATGATTTAAGGAAATCGAACGCAAGTAAAAACAAATTTTTCTCTATTCTTGCTCATGATTTACGTAATCCGTTCGTTTCAATTTTAGGGATGACTGAAATACTTGAAGAAGATTATTATGAATTAGTTGATGAAGAAAAAATATCTTTTATTAAAGATGTTAGGGAGGCTGCCCAGTCAACATTCAAATTACTTGAAAACCTTTTGCTTTGGTCGCGTTCACAAATCGGCACATTAAAAGTTTTGAAAGATACCTTCAATCTTAAAGATACACTTCATGAAATGATGCCCACAGTTAATTTAAGCGCCTCTCAAAAGAAAATTGAAATTATCGATGAAATTGATTCCGAGATAACTGTTTACGGAGATCAGAGTTTAGCGCAAACAGTTTATAGAAATCTATTATCCAACGCAGTTAAATTCACCCATGAAGAAGGGAAAATATTTATTAATGCTAAAGTTGAAAATGAAAAATGCGTAATTAGTGTTAAAGACAATGGAATGGGTATAAAAGACGAGCTCAAAGATCACCTTTTTGATATTGCTGCAACCAAAACCACATTAGGTACCAAAAAAGAAAAAGGCAATGGACTTGGATTAGTGCTCTGCAAAGAATTATCTGCCAAAAACGGCGGAGAAATTTGGTTCGAATCTGAGCTCGGAGTTGGCACTACTTTCTATTTTACTATTCCTTTAAAAGCTTAATAAACGAGAACTTTTCTGATATAGGTAAGTCTAAAATTATTCCTTAAAAAAGGACTTGACTCCAGTAGGTTTTGTTTAATATAATTGCAACTACGATAGTAAACTAATTAACGGTTAGTCGGGTAACTAGTGCAGTACACTATTCAAAAAGACAAAAAAGATCAGCTTGGTTTTTTGATTGTTCGTGCAAGAAATATGATAGTTAAACACTTGCATCGTAACTTTATTAATAACGGTCACGATCTTACTCACGAACAGTTTTCAATTCTCATTTCACTTGTCTATCAAGATGGACAAAGTCAGCAAGAACTCGCAAATAATACTTTCCGAGATAAAGTTAGCGCCACAAAGATTATAGATTCCCTCGAAAAAAGGAATTTAGTTGTTAGAAAAACTGATTCGATGGATAGGCGGGTAAATAAAATATATTTAACAGATGCAGCAAAGAAAGTTTTTCCGGAAATTTATGAAATTGCACAGGGGACAATGAATAGTGCAGTAGACGGAATCCCGCAAAATCAGATTGCAGAATTTAAGTCCGTTCTAAATTCTATTTATGAGAATTTGATGAAATACGAAAAAGTTTAAAACGACTATATAAAAAATTGGAATAGTAAACAAAAAGGTAAATGATGAATAAGCAATTGAAAATAATTATTTCAGCTGCAATAATAATTGTAGTAGCTTTCTTCTCAATGACATTATTAAGCGGAATGAAAAAAGAGCCGCCTAAAAGGCCGCCTGCAGAAATTGTAAGATACGTTAAAGCAGAATCAGTTAAATATGAAAACTTACAAACATCTTTCAAAGCAACGGGAAGAGTAAATTCTAAATCCGAAGTAATTCTGAGCGCAGAGGTTACCGGAAGAATTCTTCCGGGTGAAGTTCAATTCAAAGCGGGTGAATCGTTCAGAGAAGGCGATCTTTTAATTAGGATTTTCGACGATGAATTTGAGCTTGGATTGAAATCAAAAAAGGCGTCTTTCCTAAATCGTATTGCCGGAATATTACCGGATCTTAGAATTGATTTTGAAGAAAGCTATGAGAAATGGTATAGCTTCTTCGAAAGTGTGGACATTGAAAAAGAATTACCTGAAATGCCGAAGTTTTCATCTACTAAAGAGAAAGTCTTTTTGGCAAGCAGAAATATTTTGAGTGATTATTACTCAATTAAAAGCGACGAAATAAGATTAAAAAAGCATGAGATTTATGCACCATTCAACGGTTCATTCACCGAGGTAACTTTGGAAGTCGGCGCAATTGCAAATCCCGGAACGAGGCTTGCAAAAATAATTAATACGATTGATCTTGAATTAGAAGTCCCTGTTGAAGCCGGCGATGCCAAATGGGTGAGAGAAGGACAAAAGGTTTTGGTAAACAATGAAGACAATACAATTAGCTGGGAAGGAAAAATATCCCGCATCTCAAAAGATGTTGATATGCAGACACAATCCATTGATGTTTTTATCGATTTAAAATCTTCATCGAGCAGGCCCATTTATAAAGGGCAATTTTTGGTTGCCAACTTCAATGGAATAAATTTGGAGAATGTAATGAAGATACCTCGCAATGCAGTATTCAATACCAATGAAGTTTTTGTGGTAAGTGATAGTTTACTAGCTAAGCGTGAAATCAATATCAGAAAAGTTAACGAAACAAATTTATACTTTGACGGACTTGAAGTGGGAACGGAATTAGTAGTTGAGGCACTTGTTAATGCCAGTGAAAATACAAAAGTAGAAATTATGCGCTAAATAAAATTTTAACTGAAAGGTTTATAATGAAAAATACATTATCAACATTTGTAAAATATCCTTTCTACGCAAACATAATGATTGCAATCATTTTGATTGGCGGCGGCTTAAGTTTGCTCTCAATGAAAAAGGCATTCTTCCCTGAGGTGAAATCAAAATTCATTAATGTGAATGTTAGTTTCCCAGGAGCTTCACCAAAAGAAATGGAAGAAGGTGTTACAACAAGAATTGAAGAAGCTATTCGCGGTATTGTCGGAATTAAAGAGATTACTTCTACTTCATCTGAAAACTTTGCGAGTGTGAGCGTTGAAGTGACCGGTGAATACGACATCGACGAAACTTTAATTGAAATCAAAAATGCAGTAGACGGCATTAGCTCATTCCCAGTAGATGCCGAAAGGCCGATAGTCTTTAAAAGAAGAAACACAACGCAAGTGGCACGAATGGGGCTTTACGGCGATGTTGATTTAAAGACGTTAAAAAAATATGCACAGCAAATTGAAGAAGACTTTTTAGCAACCGGTTTTATTTCCCAAGTAAATGTTGGTGGCTACCCGCCGCTTGAGATTTCGGTTGAAGTTACTGAAGAGAATTTGCTTAGGTATGATTTAACTTTCGACAATATTTCTCGTGCTATTTTTAATAACAATAGAGATTTTTCAGCCGGCCAAATAAAGTCATCCTCTCAAGAAATTTTAATCCGTTCAAGATACAGAACAGTTGATCCCAATAAAATAGGGGAGATAATTCTTAGAGCAAATAACGATGGCAGTTTCCTCAGGATACGTGACATTGGGGAAGTAAAAGTAAAGTTTGCAGATGTATCTAATGCCTCATATATAAATGGAAAAAGAGGTGTTTTTATTTCAGTTGATAAGCTTGTTGAAGAAGATCTTGAAGAAATTTCCACCTATGTAAATAAGTACACTGAAGAATTTAACGAAAGAAATATAGCAGTAAGGCTTGATGTAACTTATGACTTTTTAGTAATGCTTAACAGCCGGCTTGATTTGTTGATCAATAATGGAGGTATTGGGTTATTGCTTGTTGTGATTTCGTTGGCGATGTTTCTAAGTTTCCGTTTATCTCTTTGGGTTGCCTGGGGAATCCCCTCATCGTTTTTAATGATGTTTATAGTTGCAAACTTAGTAGGAGTTACTATAAACATGATTTCTCTTTTCGGAATGATTTTGGTAATTGGTATTCTTGTGGATGACGGAATTGTAATTGGTGAGAATATTTACTCCCATTTTGAAAGAGGGAAAAGTCCGCGAAGAGCAGCCATTGACGGTACGTTAGAGGTTATGCCTGCAGTAGTTACATCTGTAACTACTACCATGATTGCTTTTGCACCACTTCTCTTTTTAAGCGGACGAATGGAAATTTTATTCGAGATGGCTTTCATAGTAATTTTTGCATTAGGATTTTCTCTAATTGAAGCATTCTATGTTCTGCCGGCTCATCTTGGTAATCACGGAGTTATGCGGCGAAGAAAAGGTGAGGGCCTTGGTGCAAAAATCAGAGGTGGCCTTGAGCATTTTGTTCATGTGCTCAGAGATAAAATTTATAGTAAAGTTCTGAAATTTATAATCAGATGGCGATGGGTTATTGTTACTGTACCTGTTGCATTATTTTTTATTACAATCGGATTGATACAGGGAACAATTATTCAAACTACTTTTTTCCCATCTATTACTTTTGATTTCTTTAGTGTAAACGTTGCATTCACACCTGGATCGGGAGAAGAAAAAACATTAGAGCATTTAAGAGAATTTGAAGAGGCTGTTTGGGCAGTTGATAAAGACCTCAGAGAAGAATTTGCAGATACAAATGCATTCATAACTTTCTCTTTTTTAAGTATTGGTAATGCGTTTAACGGACAAGAGTCTGGTGCACATGCCGGTAATTTATTTGTACTTGTTCGTGATCTTGAAGATGCACCTGTTTCCAGTTTTGAAATTGTAAATAGAGTGCGGCAAAAAATTGGGGAAATACCTGAAGCACAGAAATATACCATCGGTGGAGTAAATAGATGGGGTAAGCCTGTGTCTGTTAGTTTACTCGGAAGAGATTTACAAGAATTGGAAATGGCAAAAGAGTTTTTGATAACAGAACTTCACAATCTTCCTGCTCTTGAAAATATAAGTGATAACAACGCACAGGGTAAGCAAGAAATAAAACTAGAACTTAAACCAAAAGCTTATTTCCTAGGATTAACACAAGCAGAAATTAGTAGTCAAGTACGGCAAGGTTTTTATGGCGGACAAGTGCAGAGATTGCAAGACGGCAAAGATGAGTTGAGAGTTTGGGTTCGCTATCCCAAAGAAGACCGTGTAAATATTGGTCAGCTTGAAAATATGAAAATCAAAACTGCTAATGGAGAATATCCGTTAACCGAATTAGTTACCTACGAAATCGAAAGAGGCCCGGTCAATATTCAACGATACAACGGTTCAAGAGAGGTTCGCGTTGAATCAGATTTAGTTGATCCTTATGAACCTGTTCCGCCAATATTGGCAAAGATTAATTCAGATATAGTTCCAGAAATAAAAGCACAATTTCCTGGAGTAAGGCTAGAGTATCAAGGACAGCAAAAATCGAGTAATGAAGCTGTTGCTGATATGCAGAAACTATTTACAATTGCATTTGGGATTATAATTCTAATTTTGATTATTCATTTTAAGTCTGTATCGCATGCTGCAATTATAATTATGATGATTCCATTATCTTTCTTGGGATCGGCATGGGGCCATGGTTTGCACGGACATCCAATATCAATATTAAGTGCATGGGGAATGGTAGCGCTCTCGGGTGTAATTGTGAATGATGCAGTGGTCTTTTTATCAAAGTATAATTCACTTTTGCTTGAAGGTCATAAAGTGGAAGACGCAGCTTACACAGCGGGTAAAATGAGATTCAGAGCGATAATGCTTACGACAATTACAACTGTGTTAGGCTTGTATCCGATAATTTTGGAAACAAGTTTTCAAGCACAGTTTTTAATTCCAATGGCTATTTCATTAGCATACGGAGTAATGGTTGGTACAGGATTTATTTTAATATTTTTCCCGGTATTGATATTAACTTTGAATGATACAAAACTTTGGATTAAAAATTTCTTTAGAGATAAAGAAGAATATCCTGAGCAGTTTTTACCTGAAGATGTT
>JANQIV010000251.1 GCA_028282005.1 Melioribacteraceae bacterium
GAGGTTAAAGTATTCCTAAGATATAATTCGAGAAACTTTTGGGGTTGGTTAGATAAATCTGGAATAGAAAATGATGTTGAGATTGTTACAGGCGATATTAGAGATTATGATTCAGTATCTAAAGCTATAAAAAAATGTGACAGCGTTATTCATTTGGCAGCATTGATAGGTATTCCATATTCATATACTTCTCCGTTGGCATATATACAGACTAATGTAATCGGTACATATAATATTCTTGAGTCATCAAAAATTGAGGGTTTATCAAATGTTTTGATTACTTCAACAAGCGAAACATACGGCACAGCGAACTATGTTCCAATAGACGAAAAACATCCCGTTAATGCTCAATCACCTTATGCTGCCAGTAAAATAGCAGCAGATCATATGGCATTGAGCTATTATAACTCATTTGAATTGCCGGTAAAAATTGTGAAGCCATTTAATAACTTTGGTCCGAGACAATCCGCCAGGGCAATAATTCCTACGATTATTACTCAAATTCTAGCAAACGAAAAGGGGAGTTTTGGAAATATTCGCCCCACAAGGGATTTTATTTATGTAAAAGATAGTGTTGCAGCTTTTTTAGAAATATTAAAGTCGGACAATCTCTTTGGAGAGGTTGTAAATGTTGGGACTAATAATGAAATATCAATCGAAAATCTAATTAATGAAATTACAGGATTGTTAAATAAAGATTTTGATTACAAAGTTGATGAAGAAAGAATAAGGCCCGAAAAAAGCGAAGTAAACAGATTAAAATGCGACAATACCAAAATTTTGGAATCTACAAATTGGCAACCGGAGTATTCATTGGCAGAAGGATTATGCAGAACTATAGATTGGATAAAAGATAATATGAAATATTATAAACCAAACCTATATAATGTTTGATGGAAGTTTAAAAAAGTTTGTTAGGCTTATTAGGAAAAAATCATGAAATCCATACCATTTGCAGAACCTAAAATTTCAGGAAACGAATGGGAATATATTAAAAACTGTCTTGATACAGGTTGGGTTTCTTCCTCTGGAAAGTATGTAGAGGAATTTGAAAAACTTGTAGCCGAATTTACCGGGTCACAATTCGCTGTTGCATGCCAGTCTGGTACATCAGCATTACACATATCACTTCTACTTATGGGAATTTCACAAAATGATGAAGTTCTTGTTCCAACAGTAACTTTCATTTCTACAGTTAATGTAATTAAATATGTTGGTGCTTCACCTGTCTTTTTTGACTGTGATGATTATTACAATTTGAAAACCAATGATGTAATTGAATTCATTGAACGAAATTGTGAAAATAATGACGGTGAATTAATCAATAAAACATCTGGCAAAAGAGTAGCCGCAATAATGCCGGTTCATGTTTTTGGCAATGCTGCCGATATTGAATCTTTGGTAAAGTATTGTGAAAATTTCAATATAAAAATTATTGAAGATGCTGCTGAATCATTAGGATCATTCTACACTCAGGGGAAAATTAAAGGTAAGCATACAGGTACTGTTGGTGATATAGGTTGCCTTTCTTTTAACGGAAATAAAATTATTACTTGCGGTGGTGGCGGTCTGATTTTAACCGATAATAAGGAAACCGCGGAAAAAGCAAAATACCTTACTAATCAAAGTAAAGATGATAATATAAAGTTCATACATAATTCAATAGGTTATAATTACAGATTATCCAATCTGCATGCTGCAATGGGCGTTGCTCAAATGGAGAATCTTACAAACTACATTAATATTAAAAGAAACAATTACGACTACCTGAAATCTTACGTAGATGAAATACCTGGAATTAAGATATCTGAGGTACCTGATTACGCTGAAAACAATCACTGGATGTATGTTCTTAAATTCAACCCGGAAGTAATCGATAAAACATTAGATGAATTTATTGATTACATGAGATTTAATAAAATAGAGGTAAGACCGCTCTGGTATCCTAACCATTTGCAGATTCCTTATAAGGACAATGAAGTTTATTCCTTTAAGAACTCTATGTATTTGTATGAAAGAACAATTAATCTACCATCTTCTGTTTGTTTATCTCAAAATGACATGGATAGGATAATAGAGGTTTTAAGATGCATGAAATAATGATAATTGGTTCTGGCGGATTGGCAAAAGAATTTTATACAATTATTAAAGCAATCAATAAAATTGAAAAAAAATATATTTTCCTAGGATTTGCCGATGTGGAAAATGAAGGTAAGGTTATTATAGATGGCCATAAAATAATAGGCGATGATGATTTTGTAATTAAGAAATTTAGAAAATCACTTATCGTTATAGGTATCGGTGATACAAAAAGAAGAAAAATAATTAGTGAAAAATTTGAAGCGAACAATTTCAAGTTTCCAAATATTATTCACCCAACTGCTGCCGGTGATTGGGAAAATATTTCATTTGGCAAAGGTAATATAATTTCGGCAAACTCTACTTTTGAAGCACATATTAACATTGGTGATTTTAACTACTTTAATAAAAATACAACAATTGGTCATGATGTTATTATAGGGAGTTACTGTCAATTAAATGCCGGAGCTAATATCTCAGGTTCTGTAGAAATTGATAATTGTTCTTTAATTGGAGCAGGTGCTAATATTTACCAGGGTGTAAAAATTGAAAATAATACTACAGTAGCACTTGGAACATCAATATTTAATAATACAAAAAGTGACAGTACTTATTTAGGCAATCCCGGAAAAAGGATATGATACTAAATGGAAGAAAGATTAAAAAAAGTAATTCAAGATGTTTTTTCTGTAGATGAAGTAGATATTAATGTAAGAATGGACAATTTATCCAATTGGGATTCTCTTAAACAGATAAATTATATGATAGCTTTGGAAGAAGAATTTGGAATATCAATTTCTCCGGAAGAAATGCAATTATTAAAAGAAGAACCGAAGTCAGTATTAACTTTGATTGAGACAAAGTAAAACAATGGAAAATAGGGATTCATTTTTACAAAAAATTGAAAAATCTAAATCAATAAATTTTGCTGCAAAAGCTGTTAGAGAATTTTTGATTGAAAATAATAGTTATTCAGACTACTTCTTTATTGATAATAATTTACCTGTTTTTGATTCGAAGAAAATTAAAATAGCTTTCTTAAGCAGCTATACGCCTAACTTAATTGAAACTCCTTTGCGAGTAAATCTCTTCAAAAATAAAATAAAAGGTGATATCAATTTTTCGGGTTTTAGCAATATTGAACAAGAGTTATTCGATGATGAAAGTACGCTAAATGAATTTGACCCGGAATTTATTATTGTTTCTTTGAGTCTTGAAGATCTTTTCCCGGATTTTATTTATAGATTCTCGCATCTCAACAGCAAAGAAATTGAAAAAGAATTTGATGGAATTATAAAACGCTTAGTTAAAATCATTGAATTAAACTCAAGTAAAAATAGAAAAACAATAATTTGTGATTTTGGTTATCCAACAGTTCTTGATAATGTTTTATACCATTCAAATAAAAGTTCCGGACAAATTGAACAAATTAATGAACTTAATAAACGAATAAAGTTATTAAGGCAGAAATACGCGGACTTTTCAAGTTTTCATTTTAATTATCTTCAGAACAAAATTGGAATAGAATCAAGTTTTGACTCTAAATTATGGTATACTTCCAAAATACCTTTTAGCAAAAAGTTTTTAATCGAATTCTCTAATGAATTAAGTCTCCATATCGCAAACTTATTATCTTCTAAAAAGAAGTGTCTGGTTCTTGATTTGGATGGGACTTTATGGGGTGGAATATTAGGAGAAGACGGAATAAATAATATCCTAATTGGGCATGACTATCCCGGGAATATTTATAGAGACATGCAATTATTACTGAAAAGGTTTATTTACCAGGGAATTTTATTGTGTGCGTGCAGCAAAAATAATCTTGAAGAAGTAAAACAAGTTTTTGAACAACACCCTGATATGATTCTTGGCTTCAATGATTTTGCTGCTTCAAGAATTAACTGGAAGAATAAACACGAAAACATTCGTTCAATTGCAGAAGAACTGAATATTGGCCTTAATTCATTTGTTTTTATTGATGACAGTTATTTTGAAATAAATGCTATAAATAATTTACTGCCTGAAGTCGAAACAATACATCTATCAGGAGACGAATTACAGAAACTTGAAACTGTAAAAAATATACATTGGTTCTATTCTATAGATTTAACAGAAGAAGATAAAATTAAAACTAATCTTTATAGGAATGACAAAAAAAGAGAAGAAAGTAAAACCGAATTCAATTCAATTGAAGACTATTATAGATTTCTTGAAATGAAATTGGAAATTAAATCTTCTGATGAATACTCAATAAATAGAATTAGTCAATTGACGCAAAAGACGAATCAGTTCAACCTTACAACAAGAAGGTACAGTATCTCTGAGATAAAAAAAAATCATGAATCAACTGAAAGCTTAATTTTTTATTTGAGATTAAAAGACAGGTTCGGAGATAATGGAATCATTGGAACTGTAATCATAAATATAACTGAAGAATCTTGGAAAATTGATACATTACTTTTAAGCTGCCGTATATTGGGCAGAACAGTTGAAACAGCGTTAATAAGTCATGTAATTAATGAAGCTAGGAAACAGGGGGCGAAATCAGTTATTGGTGAATATATTAAATCTGCAAGAAACCAACAGACGGAATCATTTTATGAAAATCACGGATTCAAACAAAAAGGTAACTGTTGGTATTTTGACACAGAAAATTCTATAGATAATCCTGAATGGATTGAAATATTAACTAAGGAAAACTAACGGATGAAAGTATTAATTATTTCCGCACATCCTGACGATGAAACACTTGGCGCCGGTGGAACAATTTTTAAACACCTGAAAAACAATGACGAAATTTATTGGTACCTGGCAACAGCTTCTGATCCTGAGGATTATTCTGCTCAGCAGCAAAAGAACCAAGCTACATTCGTAGAGCAGCTTTCTAATATTTTCCAAATTAAAAAACTTTATTGGTCAAAATTTCACACAGCAAAACTTGACCAAATAAGCTTTAAGAAAATTATAGGTGAAATTGCAAATGCCGTAACAAAGGTTGATCCTTCTGTAATTTACACTCCCGGAAATTATGATATACACAGCGATCACCTAATTATTTATAAAGCGTTACTTTCAGCTGTAAAAACTTTTAACGTAAGCAAAGCCGGATTCAGAATACTTTCGTATGAAATTTTATCTTCTACTGAAGTACATTCATTTGCCCGTGAAGAGGTCTTCGTTCCAAATGTGTTTTCTGATATTACAGAATTTATAGACAAGAAAATTGAAACAATGGAAATAATAAAGGATGAGCTTCAAAAATATCCTTTACCAAGATGTTCGGAAACCATAAAAGCTCTTGCCCGTTTTAGAGGAGCTACTGCAGGTTTAGAATATGCGGAAGCTTTTAAACTAATTTTTGAAAAAAATTAAACGAGTAAAACATGCGTGAAATTAAAATTAATGACAAAGTAGTAGGAGAAGTAAATTCTCCTTACATAATTGCCGAAGCTGGTATAAACCATAACGGCGATATTGAAATTGCAAAAGAACTTATTAGAAAAGCTAAAGAAATTGGTGCTGATGCTGTTAAATTCCAATCATTTACAGTTGATTGCATGATGACAAAAGACGCTGCATCGGCAGCCCACCTTGAAGCAGGTGCAGGCAAAGAGGACGTTTATAGTTTTGTAAAAAGAATTTCATTAGATGAAGAAGCACACAAAGAGCTTTTTAATTTAGCTAAAGAAGTTGGAATAGAATTTATTTCAACACCGTTTTCATTTAAGACTGTTGATTGGCTTGAAAATCTAGGAGTGGCAGCCTATAAAATTGCTTCAATGGACCTTAACAATCTTCCTTTAATCGAGTACGTGGCTAAAAAAAATAAGCCCATGATTCTTTCAACAGGAATGGGGACACTAGCTGAAGTAGATAATGCGGTACAAACGATTTATGGAACGGGTAATCAACAGGTAATGCTGTTGCACTGTGTCTCTTTGTATCCACCTCTCGACGAAGATATTAATTTGAAAGCAATGGATACTTTAAGAGAAATCTATAATTGTCCTATGGGATTTTCTGATCATACTATAGATAATCTGGCACCCTTAGCAGCAGTAGCCAGAGGAGCAAATATTATTGAAAAACATTTTACTTTAGATAGAAATATGCCAGGTCCCGATCAGGCAGGTTCCGGTGATCCCGAAAGTTTTAAACAATTAATTGAGGAGGCAAAACGAATCCATAAATCTATTGGAGACGGTTCAAAGAAACCCGTTTTAAAAGAAAAAGAGATGAGCAAAAATTTTAGAAGAAGCATTGTTTCTTTAATTGATATCCCTGAAGGAAATATTATAACTGAAGAAATGATAACATACAAGCGCCCCGGTACAGGAATTTCTCCTGTAGATAAAAGCTGGGTAATCGGAGCTAAAGCGAGAAAAAATATTAAAGCAGATACTGTGATTCAAAAAGAATATTTGATTGGTTAACTTTAAATGAAAAAAAAAATTGCAATTAGAGTTGATGCACATCCTCAATTTGGCATGGGCCATTTTTTTAGATGCCTGAATTTATCTCTTTTCTTAAAAAAAAAAGATATTGAAGTTGTATTCTTAACTTTAAAAAGTTCTGATTTATGTCATGTCTCGACATTATTAAAAAAACATAAATTGGATTTTTTTTTTATCTCTGGTGAAAATGATTTTATTGAAAATAAAGCCATTACAGAAAAAATACTCAATGAAGAAAACATCAAATTAGTTTTACTAGACCTGCTTAATCCTGATAAAACAGATTACGACTTATTAAATGATAATCAATTAAGATTTATTGACCGCGAAAAATATATTCTTTTTTTGAAGAAATCTAATCTTGTTGTCGGAGCAATAACCGATGAAATGGATGAAATCAACATTTTCCCGGATTTCGTCATTAATTCTGCTTGTTATTACCCAATTGTAGATTATTCTACATCAAATAAAACAAAATACTTTCTGGGACCGGATTATTACTTATTGGCGGAAGTTTTTTCCTCTTTCCTCAAAAATGAAGTCGAAGTAAAAGAAAAGGTAGAAAGAATATGTGTTTTTTTTGGTGGAAGTGACGTAGACAATTTTACCATAAAGATAATAAATGCTACTAAAAAAATAGATAATGTTATTTTAGATGTTATTGTTGGCAAGTCTTTTCTTGAAAAAACTAACAATATTGAACATTCCAAGAATTTAATTTTCCACTTCTCGCCAGAAAATGTTGCTGAAATAATGGCAAAAGCTGATTTAGCAATAACTCATGGCGGTAATACGGTTTATGAATTTGCTGCTTTAGGCGTACCTATATTATCAATATCAAGAAGAGAAAGACAAAATATTAATGCGAATTATTTTGAAGAAATAGGAGCTTTAAAAAATCTTGGTATAGGTTTTGATCTAAGTGATGTGCGTATTCTAAGTGAAACGCTTGATTTAATGAATAATTTTGAATTAAGGAAAAGAATGTCGGAAGCAGGGAAAAAAAATGTTGATGGTAGAGGACTTAGCAGAGTGAATAATATTATCAATGAATATATGGATTATTGTGAGCAACACCAGAGTTAATTCAGGTTTACGTCCAATTAACACTTTTTGGAGTGTTTTTTTCATGGATCCAATCTCTGCATGGGCAGGAAAGATTATCTCTTTAAATACTTCTATCCGCCCGATCCATTTAACAATATTTTCTTTTTTATTGTCAATATTCTCGGCGGTATTATTCTTAAAAGGAGAATATGTTTATACTATCTCAGCGGTAATTATTTTTCAGTTTTCCAATTTATTAGACAACCTTGACGGATTACTCGCAAGAATAAAACCCGGTTCCGGTTCCATTCTTGCTTTACTTTTGGATCATATATTAGATCCGTGGAGAGTAATCTTAAATGTAGCAGCAATTAGTTACACTTATTATTTGAATAGTGCTGATTATACTATTTTTATTTATTCGTTTTTATTTTTGTGTTTTCATTTTTTTGATTGGACACTTCCCAGAACTACTGCTAAGATTAGGGGAGCATATAAAGATTTATACAAACCTACCTTAACAAATTTTGATAGATTTTTAATTGGGCTAAAAGATAAATTTACCAAGTATAATCTAAAAGTGATTTTCTTTGGAACACATGAAAGAGAATTGCTGGTTCTAACTTTGGGACCGATTTTAAGTTTTGAACTTTTGTCAATCCAGGTCTGCATTTTAATATCAGCCTTTTTTGTTTTTCTTCGTTTGGCTTTTGATAATGCTCTTGTAAAAAACGAAATAATAAATAAAACTAAAGAGTATTTGGGCGATTCAATGAATTCGTGGGAAAAGGGAGTAAACAAAATAAATGCCGGATAAATACATATTAAATATCGGTTCAGGAATTTGGCAGCTTCCTTTTATTGAAGCAATTAAGCAACTCGGTTATAAACTTATTGCTGTAGATTACAATAAACACGCTCCGGGTTTTAAACTGGCCGATGAGATAATAAATTTAAGTGCTTATGAGCCATTGCCGATTTTTGAAGAGTTAAAAAAAAATAATGATGCGATCAAAAAGATTGAAGCTGTAGTAACGATGGGATCCAGAGGATGTATTACAACAGCAAGCAAATTAGCTAACCTTATGGGTGCTAAAACCAATTGCTTAAATGAAGAATTGGCAAAAGTAATAGTGGACAGAAACCAGTTTAGGAAGTTTTTAAACTGCAAAAATATTGATTCTCCCCGGCATCAAATTTATAATGGAAAAAAAATTGAAATAAACACCCCATTTGTTGTAAAGGCTACAGTTGATACTTCAGGAAGCCAGGGGATAAGTTTAGTTAAAGATTTTTCTGAATTAACACAGGCTGCTAAACGTGCAATAAAGGCTGCGCCCGAGGCAGAAATAATTGTCGAAGAATTCATTGAAGGTGATGATTATGGCGTATTCGGATTATTCAATGAAGGAGAAATAAAATTAATCCAGATTATAAAAAGAACTGTGTCTGGTTTCCCGTATTTCTTACCGTTGTTTTATTCAACAACTCCGGTAGAATTTGAAATTGAAAATTTATTGAAAGCATCCTTTATAAAACTTGTCAATTCGTTTGAATATAAATCAGGGCCCTTTTACGTCGAGTTCAAACATTCAAATAAAAATAAAAAAGTATACCCTATTGAATGTGAGCCAACTATTCCTGCACACATAGATTACTTAGTTTCAAAATCAAATGGAATTAATCTTAGTGAATTAGCATTACGAAGTATTCTTGTGCAACTAAATGAAAACATTGACAAAACTGAGAATTATTCCGCCTGTAAGTTTTTGTATGCTGATAAACCAGGTGTGCTAAATAGCGTTGAGTTTCCTGAAGATTCCGATAACGGATTAAAAGTACTAAAGAAATATAAAGTTGGCCAGAAAATTAAAAATTCTTCAGCGGCTGATATTCTCGCTGTAATTTACTCTAACTCAAATTCAATTGATGAAGTAACAAATTCAATTAATTCTTATTTCAGAAAAATTGCTGTAAAACAGGATGAAGAATGAGTGTAGTCAATTTATCTAAATATAAAAATTATTTTAGATTAGAAGGTAATTCCGATCAAAATGTTGCCGTAAATTTATTTGTTACGGATGAATTGATTCCGCGAATGGACTGCCAGAAAAGGCTTTTAGAAATTTCAAAACATCCGTCTATATCTGAGAACGTTGTTGTACTTCCCGACATATTTTGCAAAAATAAAAATTTTATTCCCGGCGGAGTTTCTCTCGCGGTAAAGAATGCGGTTATCCCGAAGTTTTGCGGAACAAGCAATGACTCAATGATGCTTTTTGAAATTGAAATTAATGGAAAAGACATTACAAGCGAAATGCTGGATAAGGTGTTTGAAAAAATTTCATTGTCGGTAGGCGTTTACAGAAGGCCTGAACAAATAATTAGCAAAGATTATTTTTGGAAATTATTAACATCAGATGAAAACGAATTCCATTCGGAATGGGATAAAATTGAAAATATTGATTTAATAAGAGAAGAAAAAGTAAGCATTTCTCAAAAAGATATCTTGGATGCGTTCCCAAAAGGAAGACCTGAGAAATTACCTGATTTTATTCCTTGGTATGATATTGAAACCGCTGGAACACACACACTGGGAGTACTTGACGGCAATAGCCACTTTATTGAGATTTGTATTCTAGACTCAATCATTTCAGAAAATGTATCTAATCATTTTCAGATAAATAAAGAAAAAATTTATATAGCGATTCATGCTGGTTCTGCGGATGTAGGATTAATCGGTCATAAGCAGTTCCTAAATGATTCTGGTGATATTGAAACTTTTTGTGAAGGAACTGAGGACTTTGAAAAATTCTGGATTGCAAATTGGGCAGGAATCAGATTTGCTTATGCTAATAGGTTTTTTATTGCGAGTAAAATTACAGAAGCTTTTTCTGAAGTAGTGGGAAAAGATATTAAAAGTAAAATTATTTCCGACGCTCCTCATGATTTTGTCAATAAAATCTCCATTGATAATAATGAAATGGTACTCCATAGAAAAGGAGCGGTTGAAGCGCTTCCAGCCGATCAGTTTAGTACTGATCATTTTTATGGTAAATACGGAAAACCGTTTTTCTTCCCGACTGCTCCCGGAAATGATTCATTTATTATGATCAATCAAAAAGGTAATAAAGAAGCTTTATATACTTCCAGCCATGGAGCCGGTAGAGTAATGGGTATGGAAGAAGCAAATCAATCTTTTGATCAAAAAGAATTACTCGAATATGTAAAAAGTAGGAATGTAAAATTATACAGTTTTGGTAAAGGTAAATTAGCCAGCCAGGCTCCGTCTGCTTTTAAGTCATCTGAAAAAATATTGAGGGTTCTTGAAAATCTCAAGCTTGCAGATCCGGTTTGCCGGTTGAAACCCCTAGCTGTAATTAAAACTTAATCTTGAAATTTGATGACAGAGGAATCAAATATGTATTTTCTTGGAATATTTATGGAAGGCCCGAATACAGGAGCTGCTCTTATTGAGGATGGGAAACTAATTGCCATGGCGGAAGAAGAACGTTTTGCGCGTGTAAAAACGGCTTCAAATTATTTCCCTAATAGTTCGATTAAATATTGTCTCAAAGAAGCAAAGATCAATTTAACCGATGTAAAGGCAATTGGTGTTGGATGGGACCATAACAAATATCCTGAAAAAGTTAATGATCATATGAGAAATATACCACACAGAGATAAGGATGAATTTGCGGATACAGCAGAAACTGTTATACATCTGAATTTCAGCAAAGAATGGACTTTGATGAAAATTAAGAACAGTCTTAAAAAAATTGATAGAAATGCAAATCCCGAAATTAGATTTTACGGACATCATTTATCCCATGCAGCAAGTGTACATTATTTAAGTGGGTTTGAAAAAAGTAGTATTCTTTGTATGGATGGAAGTGGTGAAGAAATTGCAACTACAATGTGGCAAGGTGAAAATGACAACATTGAATTAATAAAATCGTGGAGCCTGCCGGATTCAATTGGATGGTTCTATGCTGCTATTACTGAATTCTTGGGATTTAAAGCTTATTCAGGTGAAGGGAAGGTGATGGGACTAGCTGCTTATGGAAATCCGGATAAAAATATTGCTGATAAACTCAAAAAGATTTTGTACAAAACTGAAGAGGGGTATTCATTAGATCCCACATATATTTATTATGGTGAAAGAACATGGAATAAAAACTTTACCGACAAGCTTGTTGAATTACTTGGAACCCCGAGAAGTCCTGAATCTCAAATAACAGAATATCACCAAAACGTTGCTTACGAAGCTCAAAAGCTTTTAGAAGAAATTGGAATCTCACTAACAAAAAATTTGATAAATCGCACAGGCTGTGAAAATCTATGTTTAACCGGTGGTGTGGTTATGAATTGCAAAATGAATGGTGTTCTCTCCCAACTTAATGAAGTAAAAAATATTTTCATTAACCCTGCAAGTCATGATTCGGGAACTGCTATTGGAGCTGCTTTTCTTGCTGCAAAAGAATTTGGAGAGAAAATTAACCAAGACAAACTTACACATGCCTATTATGGCCCCAGATTTACTGATGAAGAAATTAAAGAAGCTCTTGATGCTTGCAAACTAAATTATAGCAAATTAGATAATCCTTCAAAAAAAGCAGCTGAATTATTAAATGAAGGAAATATAGTTGGGTGGTTCCAGGGGAGATTGGAGTTTGGAGCTAGGGCTTTGGGAAACAGAAGCATACTTGCTAATCCCACAATAAAGGATATGAAAAATATCATTAATGCCCAGGTGAAATTCAGAGAACCATTTAGACCTTTTGCACCTTCAATGATTATCGAAGCTTTAGATCAATACATACTTAACGGCGAAGAATCACCTTTTATGATTTTAGCATATGAGGTACAAGAAGGCATTAGTGATAAATTACCATCAGTGGTTCATGTTGATAATACTGTTCGGCCGCAGACTGTCCGGAAAGAGACAAATCCTAGGTATTGGGAATTAATAAACGAGTTTGGAAAATTAACAGGTCATTCAATAATCTTAAATACATCTTTCAACATAAGAGGTGAACCAATAGTTTGCACTCCTAATGAAGCTGTAAGATGCTTTTATGCAACAGGTATGGATGCACTAGTGATCGGATCATTTTTATTAACAAAACAGCAGAAGTAAAATGTTCAAAAACAAAAAAGTACTATGTGTAATGTTGGCTCGCGGGGGTTCAAGAGGAGTTCCGGGTAAAAACATTAAATTAATCAATGGGAAACCTTTAATTTATTACACAATTGAAGCTGTTCAAAATTGCGAATACTTTGACAGGGTTATTTTATCAACTGATTCTTTAGAGATTGCAAATATTGCAAATAGTTATGGTGTTGAAACACCGTTTATACGGCCTGCTAGATTAGCAGGGGATAAATCGAAAGCTTCGGATGCAATTGAACATGCTCTTAAATGGATTGAAGAGAATGATAAAAAATATGATCTAGTTCAATATATTTTTCCTACTGCACCATTTCGCACTGCTGAAGATATTTATAATGGATTTGATGTTTTTAGAAAAAATGACGCTGATATGGTACTTTCAGTTTGTGAAACTGAGCACCCTATGTTTTGGGAAAACACGCTACCTGAAAATAATTCTATGAAGAATTTTGTAATGAAGAAATATCGGAATAAAAACAGACAGCTTCTTCCAAATTCTTACAGATTAAATGGATGTATATTTCTTGCGAAATGGGATGTCTTTTATTACAAGAAAGATTGGTTTGAGCAAAATACTTTCGCATATATAATGCCTAGAGAAAGATCAATAGACATAGATACACCTTATGATTTTCAATTAGCAGAAATATTAATGAAAGAAAGAGATGAACACAGACATTCAACAGCATTTAATTTCTAGTTCCGCATCTATTAGGGACACATTTAAAAAACTTGATTCCCTAGATGAAAAGTATGTTTTGGTTACAAAGCATGATAATAAAGTATTGGGAATAGTTACTAGCGGAGATTTTCGCAGAGCAATTTGGGAATCTGTTTCACTTGAAGATCAAATCGAAACAATTACAAACAAAAATTTTGTTTTTGTTTCAAAGGATTCTTCTTTACGTGAAATAAAGAAGATATTTAAGAAAAATCCTAAAATTAACCATCTACCTGTAATTGAGAATGGAAAAGTTATAAATCTTATTAAGAGAAAAGAATTAAACCAAAAAATCAATAGTAGTATTATCGATCCTCTAAATATTCCTGTTGTTATTATGGCAGGAGGAAATGGAACTAGATTAGATCCTTTAACAAGAATTTTACCTAAACCATTATTACCTGTAGGTGATAAACCTGTTATTGAAATTATAATGAATAGATTCATGGAATATGGAATCAATGATTTTATAATCTCTATCAGAGAAAAAGGAAAGATGATTAAAGCTTACTTTGATGATTATGACAATTCGATAAAGATAAAATATTTAGAAGAAGATTTACCACTTGGAACAATTGGGGCGCTATCGTTAATTGACAAAGAAAAAATTAATTCTCCGTTCATAGTTTCAAATTGTGATACAATAATAAATGCGGATTATAGTAATATCCTAAATTTTCATAGGGAAGGAAATTTTGAATTAACTATGGTTGTCTCAATGCAGCATTTACAAGTGCCATTTGGAGTCTGCAATGTTGATGAAAACGGAGGTCTGGTAAGAATGGATGAAAAACCCGAATATGATTTTCTTGCCAATACAGGTCTCTACTTTATGGAACCAACTATACTAGATTATATTCCTGCTTCGACAAATTATGATATTAATCAGTTAATCTTTTCTTTGATAAAAAACAAAAGAAACATTGGTGTTTACCCTGTTTCAAAGAATTCTTGGATTGATGTCGGAAGAATAAACGAACTTGAAAAAGCATTCAATCAAATCAATAATGACTTTCTAAATAATGAATAGAAAAAGGACTAATTGATGTCTAAAAAAATATTATTCAATTCTCAATTTTACTGGCAATACTCACCTGTTGAGTTTTCTTTGTCTGTTGCACTTAGAAAAAGAGGCCACCAGGTATTGATGGTTGGATGCGGGGAACTGCCAAAATATTGTGAACTGGAAAGATTTGATATTCCCAAACCAGAATGTTCGAGATGTAAAAAAAGAATGGAACTCTTTTTTGATATTTACCAGGTACCCAATTGTTTTTTATCGGATTTTATTACTGACGAGGATATTGCGATTGCTGATAAATTAGCTGCTGAACTTGATATCGAAACTATGAAAAGTTACTCTTTGCACGGAGTTCCAATTGGTGATATATCGTATATCAACATGTTTCAATATTACAGAGGTTATCCCTTCGACGTAGATAAAGAAAAAGAACCTGTTTATAGGAGAATATTTCACAGTTCAATTCTGTTTGTAATCTCTAAGAAAAAAATTTTTGATCAATACAATCCGGATATGGTTATAACTACAAACGGAAAGTTTTTGCAATGGTCTCCGTTTGTTTATTTAGCAAAAAATAAAGGGATAGAATTTGCAACATGGGAAGATAGAAAGCTTGATAAAGATATTGCTTATTCCGGGGTAATGGTTCAAAGAAATGGATTTTGTGTTGAAAGCAGGATTGATGATGTTTGGGAAGAAGAAAAACTGAAAACACTTAACTATGAAGAAAAAGCACAACTTAAATCATACTTTGATAAATGGAGTAAAGGTAAACATTCCTTAATCCCTTATTACGATGAAGAAAAAATTGAAGACAATAATTTAATACGTAAGGAATTAAATCTACAGGAGGGTAGGCCTCTCATTTCTCTTTTTCCGAATGTTGCATGGGATGGTTCGGTTGTAAAAATAGATAAAGCATTTGAAGGAATTTTTGACTGGGTCTTTTTTATTCTTGAAACTGCAAAGAAGTTTCCTGATTATGATTTTGTAATAAGGGCACATCCATCTGAGTATAAAGCGCCGTCAGAAAATAGAACAACTACTCCAATCGATAAAGAAGTTGAAAAAAGATTTGGGGAAGTTTCCAATAATGTTAGGATAATATCGGGCGAAAACAAAATATCCAGTTATGAATTAGCTAAGATGTCTGACGCTGTAATGTTGTATGCTTCAACATTGGGAATAGAGTTGGCATTAGATGGGATTAAGCCGTGGATTGTCAGTAATGTTTATTATTCAGGTAAAGGATTTACCAAGGATATTGAAAATAGAAATGAAATCGTAGAACTATTAAAATCAAAAGATTTTGATAATAAACTTACTGATTATGAAATATCTCTTGCAGAAAAGTTTGCTCATATTGTAAGGTTTAGAAGAGTTTTTCCATTCCCGAAACTAGATGGAAAAATGGGAACTTTCGATGTTGCAGAATCAGATTTTTTTGAAATCGGAAAAAATAAAACTCTTGATGACGTTTGTAATTACTTTTTAACTGGTAAACCTTTCTTGGATATAGGAAAAGAAATTCAAGGTACCCCAATAAAAAAAGAATCTAACCCTGCTGATTCAAAAATTCTTCTTTGGACTTTACACCGATCCGGAACTCATTGGCTCGCTAATATGCTTTCAGAATATTTGGGTAAAGAATGGATATATAATTCAATAGACGGCAATGACTATAAGAGTGAAACTTTTGATCAAGTAAAGAATTTTGATGGAAAAAAAATCTTAGTAAGACATGTACATTCGCAACCTGAAGAAATTCTGAACCTTACCAATTCTTTGGGAATAAAAATTATATTCCTTTATCGTGATCCAAGGGATGTACTTGCATCTAGTGTAAATATGAGAAAATATGTTGAAGGTTACAGGACTGGATTACCGCCTTTTCCTGAAATGGAGTTTGATGAAATTCTTTCGTGGGAAATAGAACATTATCGCGATCATTTTCTTAAAACAATTCCTAATTGGATTAACTACGAAGATGATAATTTGGTTAAGGTTAGATACGAGGAGTTATCAAAACATACGTTCGATACATTAAAAAGTATCTTGATTCAAATTTGTTCTGATATTGATGAAGAAAAATTATTGACTGTAATAGATAAATATAAGTTTGAAAAGCAGAATAAAAGAAAAAAAGGTGAGGAAAATAAAAAATCCCATAATAGAAGCGGATTGCTGGGGTCATGGAAAAATCAATTTTCAGAATCATCAATAAATAAAATTAATAAGCTGTTTGATGAATTGAATTG
>JANQIV010000270.1 GCA_028282005.1 Melioribacteraceae bacterium
CGTAGACAGAGGCAACCATGTCTCGCGTCAGTACCGAAGATTGTTGCATGATGGCTCCAAAAGACAAGATTACCATTGATCCGGCAAGCCTCCACACCTCAGAGTATGAGAAATAGCCTGCGAATATCTCATACTCATATTTAGCAATTTCGAGAAATAATGAACAGATCTATATCTTTAATTCACCATCAATTATTGCGGTAGTTTTACTTCCATCATTATTTACAAAATCCAATTTTGAACAAACAATTGAATTTCCTTTTGCATAAACTATATCAACATGCTCAACTTTATCCGAGGAAGAAAAATCTTTAACTGCAACTTTTCCACCAAGATGATCACTAAGTCCGTAAGCCCAATGAAAGCCTGCTTTTTCATCTTCAAGCACATTGCCTGTAACGACAGCTTTGTCATTACACCCAATGGCAACTTCTGCTATGTTGCAGAGTGCTTTTTCATTCATGAATTTTTCTTTGTAGCTTGATGCTGTTTCATTGTCGCCAATAATATCAACAATTTTATTTTTTTCTATTTCAAAAACTATCAGTTCATCGTTGATTATAGCCGGTATTTGTCCGGCAGTTTTACTTTGCGGTAGTTCATTCGGACAAGTGCAAACCTCGCCGGTCGGTAGATTGCTTAATCTAACAATTTCCTCATCATCGGTCGGGTGAAGCAGACCGTTATCTTCGTGGACAGTATTATTGTCGGAGATGTCATAATAACATTTATGGCCGGTTGAAAAAGTAACTTCAATGCCGATTGCTTTTTCAAATAATGGTTTAAGTGCACTACAAGTTTCAGCAATTTTTTTATGGTCTGCAGAAAGAGCCGTTTCCTGCATTGACTTTGCAACACCAGGCATACTTGCAACACGCAGCTTAGGATATTTTAAAGTGTATCTGTAAAGTGGTGCTGTAGCCGAATACTCACACATCGCGATAATAATTGTTGAGTTTTTTATCACCTCTTCAAATAGAGTTTCTTCGTTTCCAATAAAACAAGTTTTTGGCAAATCAGCATTATTATTGTTTGTTGCATTATAAGTTACTACCGGATTGATTTTGAGTGAATACTTTTCAGAGACATCAATCAATTTATTTCTCCATTCTTCAGCCATTTGTCTTCTTTTTTTCCACTCTAAGTTGTCATCGTTTTCATTTCTCGGCTGATCAAAAAATATTGTAACTACTTCGTCTTTCCCCGGAGCAAAAACTTCCACAAAAAACTTCTCAAGATTAAATTCCAAAATTATACCTCTTTCTTCTTTTTAGATTTTTTAAAAAACATAATGGTTAGAACTATGTAAAATAAACCTGTCACTATCCAGGCATAAGGCAGTCCTTTCTTTCCTTCAACGAAATAATGATTAGAAAGTATAAACGAAAGTACCGAATTCAAAAAAAATAGAATTGCATTAATTTTATCGGGATGACCGAAAACAAATTTAAGAGCAACTAAATTAACAAATCCAATAAGAATGCTGACATAACCCAGTATTTTATAATCAAAAGATAATGCATCAAATCCGGAGAGAATAAGAACAAAACCCGTAAGAATTAAAGGCAATTTATAAACAAAAAAATCTTTTCTTTTCATTCACTTCAATTGAATTTGTATGTTACCCCCAAATTAAAAATATGATAGTTATTATGAAAATTATCTTTGTAAGATTTTAATATTTTATTTTCCAAATACAACTTGTCCTCTTTTTTTAATTCCTCACTTGAAGAAATTTTCACTTTTGGAGAAGGAGTTCCGGAAAAGAAATCCATATTGAAGTTTGTGTTTATGCCGATATTTTCATTGAAGTCATACTGATAGCCAAAGCCAATAGCTGGGCCGATCCCTGATGATCTTGTTTGAATAATTTCTACAGCGGAATCATAATTACCACTGCCTACAATCCTTTGCCTTTTATCAAAATGAATAGTTTCAACGTCGTCGTTGTTAAAAACAAAACCAAACGAAACATAAGGCGACCAGTCAGCGGGTCTGTAGCGGACTCCGAAAAATATTCTTTCGCCTGTTGTTTCTTTTGAACTCTTTAACCCTTCAAGTCCAATGTTCACAGCATTAAATGATTCTTCATTCCTATTCAAATAGTCTTTAAGCTGAATTGTAAATTCAATACTCAGGTTTTTATTGAAATGATATCCCATTGTTAAACCGGGTTTAAAACTTCCCGCAAGAATCGGTATTTCACCAAAGGTAAAACCAAGTTGAAATTTATTGTCGTATTCATCACCATTTCCAGCAAAAATCATGTTAACAAATAGAATCGCAATTAAGAAAAATTTCATTCTTTCCATTTATACCAATCTCCTGTAAATGTAAATTATTATTGATGTCAAAACTAAGTGGACAGACAAAAAAACTGTGGTAACAATTTCAGTAGCAAAATTTCCAAAATAATTTTGGATTGAGATAAACTGAATTGACCTATCCCAGAAAATATTTTTTAGTAGAAACCATGCGTTAAAATATTCTGCATGTTTCCCCATTATTAAGTCGATTAAACATGAAGCGAAATAGTTGACA
Organism: Melioribacteraceae bacterium; assembly: GCA_028282005.1. Lineage (GTDB taxonomy): Bacteria > Bacteroidota > Ignavibacteria > Ignavibacteriales > Melioribacteraceae > JANQIV01. The sequence continues at coordinate 2,542 of JANQIV010000270.1, forward strand.
GGGTTACTATTGAAAATATTTTGAATGTTCTCATAGCCTATCCTTTTTAATTACAAATTAAGACAGACCATCCGCTAAGACATTAACCTATGTTAATAAGTTTATTTCGTGGCCAGTTTAGCTCTTATTCTGCTAAGCTGTATAGGGGTTACTCCAAGGTGAGATGCAATGTAGTACTGTGGAATTCTGTTTTCCAAACCGGGATACTCTTCCTTAAAAAATTTATATCTCTCTTCCGCTGAGTTAAGCACTAATCTCAATTCACGTTGTTCTTTTTTAATTACCCATTCGTACTCAATAATTTTGCGGACTAATGTTTCGATATCTCTATGCTTTTCAAACAGTTTTTCAATTTCATAATAATCTGCTACAATTAGTTTTGTGTTCTCAAGTGCTTGAAAATTCAAATAGCTTTTTTTCTTTGAAAGTACAGCCGCAAATGAAACGGCAAACATGTTTTCGATAAAAAATGTCTTGTTGTATTCTGTTCCTTTTTCGTTTCTGTAAAACGCACGGATTACACCTTCTATTACAAAACCCGTTTTGCTTGTGAATGTATTCTCTTCAACAAAATATTCACCTTTTTTTAATTCATCGTACGAAAAGAGTTTTTGGAAATCGTTCCAAGCTTTTTCAGGTAATCCATAAGATTTATCAATGACTGCTTTCAGTTGCGGAATATATTCTTTAGGGTTTTTCATATTGGAATATAGCAAAAACAAGTAAAGAAATACTGTCGCAGATTACTACGACAGTAAAGTTTAATTATACGCTAACAACATTTTCTAATTGGAATTCAAAAGGTGCAGACGTTTTACCAGGACCACCGCCAGTCATTACAATATCAGCACTTGCTATTCCGAACAAACTTAATTCAGTATTAACCTGTGAAATTATTGCTGAGTTTATTACCTGCCCTTCCTCAATCTGAGAAACAACACCAATGAAGAGAATAGGTTTAAATTCAAAAATAGCTTTCTGACCCGGGACAACGTTATTTTTAGCAGCGAATAGCTTTCCGTCTTTGTATATCAAAGCATTTATTGCACCCTGTTGTAAATCATTTGCTATTTCAATAGCATTTGGGGATGAGCCAACACCCATATGTTTAAAAACATCGCCAGAACTATCCTTTACCATTGCGTACCTCTGTCCGCTTTCAACCAAAACCTGAGGCGTAAAATTACCCCAACTATCTGATGCAGCACCATAGGATTGATACGGATAAACAAAAGGATGATAATCACCACGGCCAAGATTTTCAATCACTCTCCATGCAATTGCTATTTCATTAAAATCAGGTGTCGGGCTATGCTGAAAGATTACAATACGAGAATTATTTGTATCGTTTGATTTATTTATTAAGTTAAGCTTAACATCCGACATATATTCTCCTTTTTAGTTTTTTGTTAATTAGCTGTCTAATTTTAGCGGTGGATCCCAGTCTTTTTTGCTAACTCCCGGCGCGGGCCGGGCCCAAGTATTTCTTCGTTTATCGGGAAGATCTTTAAAGAAGCGCACAATCATTCTGTGCAGCATATTCATGTTTGGAAGAATCCCGTGGAAACCTGCAACTTTAGTTAAAGCTCTGTCTTGAATTTCCCAATAACCATAGTCATCCGGAGTTATGAGTACTAAATTATTTTCGTTTAAGAATTTCGGGACAGCACCTTCGTATGGCACTGTTCCGTCACCGGAGTACCTCGGATTGCCGCCTGTTTTTCCCCACTCGTTTAATCTATCATTATTTCTAAACGCAAATTCTGCTGATCCGCCTTTTTTGTTTATGGTTAACTTCACTCTTGTTGTCGAATCAACACCAACAACAGCAAGCCATTTCTCTTTAGATAAACCGGCATTTTCCAAATTAAAGTTATCCAGTTTTTTTCTGTGTCCTTTTGCTTCTTTTAATAAGGCTTCGAACAGCTTCTTAGCATCTTCTTTTCTGGTTTTAGTCGGCAATCCTTTCAATCTTATTATTTCTTCAATTGATTGGAGAATACTGTTCTGCCATGTACCGATGTTATATAAAGTTTGCGGCAACTTTTTATCGATGTCTAATCCAAGTTTAAAGGAAGGAGTTAAATGATAAAGAGCAGGTGTCAACCGTGCCGCCTCACGTTCACGTGAACTTGGTGGAGAAGTACCAAGATTTGCGGTACCGGTCGTTACTTTTATAACAGCTTCAAAAGAACCTTGAAAGGGTGAAGCGAGTGTAGCAACTTTATTTACCGGTGCTGCACCACCTTTGCCATCAAGATACCCCGCAATTACTAGCCCACCCATTGAATGTCCGACTAAATTCACTTTTGGATTTTCATAGTATTTTTCTCTGTGATAGTGAGGCATCAACTTCGTACGATCAATCACTTCCTGAATAAAATCATCAAGCTGAGCTTGAATATACTCAAGCGGCATGCGCCAATCGTAACCGAAAGGATAAACAGGTACGGGCAAATCCTCCTTATCACTCAAATTGTAACGTAGCTCTTCAATCAATTCTTTGTAAGCCACTTCATAAACTTGGCCGGAAGTAACTCTTGCAGGCTCTTCAGCTTCGTACCTTAAGTCATCAGGGTGAAGAGATATTTTTTCAAACTTTTTGGTAAGCACAGTCCAAACAAATTCAGGACTGATTTGATACTCATCTTTTAAATATGATGCTGTTATGCCTGGAACTACGATAACGGGGTCACATAATTTCATATTTTATCCCTTATTAAGTTAAAAGTTAATTTGTATGAACTGAGAGAAATGATAATCAAAAAAGACATTAACAAATAATACTTTAAAACTCTACTATAATAATAAGTTATATCGTTAATTCGATATCCTGTACTATGATAATAATAAAGTGAATATTTCTTTTGAAAAGGGTATGTAACTTTTTGTAACTTCATTAGTCTAAAAATATTATACAAATCAATTATCGGGAAAATGGATCATTTTCAAACAATTTTGGATAAAAATGAAATTACTCTCTCGCAGTGAAGAAATTATTTTAATCGCAATTTGGAAACTAAAAGGAAACGCTTACGGAGTTACAATCCGAGAAATGGTATCACAACTTACCGGACACGATTGGCTATTTGGTGCAATTTATGTACCGCTTGATAAGCTCACCAGAAAAGAATATGTGAGGAAATTTAACAGCGAACCGACCAGCAGTCGCGGCGGAAGAAGCAAATGTATGTACGAATTAACAATCGATGGGAAAAAAGCATTAAAAGAAATGCAGGCAATACAATCAAACTTATGGGAAGGAATTTCTGATATCGCTTTGGATTAATTAAAATGAAAGAAAAATTAAGACCACCAAAATTGGCCGAGAATATTTTATTTCTCTTTTTACGCTACGAAGATTCTGAACATAGACTCGGTGACTACAGGGAATCATTTGAATACATTACACAAGAAAAGGGTTATTGGAATGCCGTAAAATGGTACTGGCTTCAAGTAATCTTTTCAATTCCGCATTTTATAATAAATTCTATTCAATGGGGGGGATCCATGCTTTCAAACTATATAAAAATAGCTTTGAGAAATTTGTACAGAACAAAACTCTATTCAATTCTAAATATAACCGGACTCGGAATTGCTGTTGCATTAGCGATTGTCGGATATGTGAATTATGAATTCAGCTATAGCTTTGATGCTTTTCATAAGGACAGTGATCAAATCTACTCTGTAAATTATTCCAAAATGAGAAACAACAAAACCGTAAGCTGGAGTTACGCACCAATGCCAATGGCTGCTGAAATTAAGAATAATATTCCGGGAGTAAATAATGTTACACGAATGTCAATTGGCTCCGGGACAGTAAAATACGGCGATAATGTTTTCAACGAGCAGTTTCAGTTTGTTGACAAAGAGTTTTTTGAAATTTTCAATTTCCCGACATCAAAAGGAAAAAGTGATGCCCTGGCAAACAAAGATGGAATTGTAATTACCGAAGAAATTGCCGAGAAATATTTCGGGAAAGAAAATCCGATTGGAAAACAATTGGCTGTAAGCCCGGACGGAGAAAAAACTTTTCTTTTTAATGTTGACGGTGTGATCGCAGATCCGCCAAAAAATTCTATTTTCTTTTTGAGTGTTATGATCAGCATGGAAAGAGTTTTCGAAATTCGTGATTTTGATCCTTATGTATGGAATCACTGGGCGAGAGCAACATTTATAAAACTTGATAAAAATGTTCTCCCAAAAAAAATCGAGTCACAATTACAGGATTTCAAACAGATTACAAATGAAAATAATCCCGACTTTCAAGTTGATAATTTCTTTATGCTTCCGCTCAAACAAATCGCCGACAAAACGAGAGATTTAAACGGTGATCCGTTCAATAACGGAATGCATCCGGCAGCAATTGTTGCGCCATCTTTGATGTCACTGTTTGTCTTGCTTTTAGCTTGTTTCAATTTTGTGAATACCGCAATTGCATTTGCATCAAAACGATTAAAGGAAATTGGAATTAGAAAAGTACTCGGCGGAGTCAGGCCTCAACTAGTCTGGCAATTTTTAACTGAGAATATAATTCTCTGTTTTCTTGCTCTGGTTGTCGGTATTCTTTTAGCAGAAATTTTTGTTCCTGCTTATGACAGTCTTTGGGCATACACTGATTTTTCAATCAATTATTCCGAGAATTTAGGGCTTGTCGGATTCCTGGTTGGTTTGCTATTATTTACAGCAATTGTGGCAGGCGGATACCCAGCTTTTTATATAAGCAAGTTTAATCCGATTACAATCTTTTCCGGTAATCAAAAATTCGGCGGCACAAATCCGTTGATCAGAGTACTGCTGGTATTTCAGTTTGCAATTTCAATGACCTCACTTATGGGCGGAATAATACTTTACCAAAACGGTGAATATATCAGCAATATGGATTTGGGATTTAACAGAGAACAAATTTTAATTTTGCCAATTAGGGGCGAAAATGATTTCGAATTAATAAAAAGTAAAATGAGTAATAATCCTGATATTCTTAGCATTGCCGGTTCAAGGGGACTTGTTGGAAGAAATTGGGATAATCTAGAAATTGAAGCTGACGAAATGAAAATGAGAATGCCGTTCTTTGAAGTTGGTGAAAATTATTTTGAAACACTTGATTTTACTTTAATTGACGGACGGACTTTAGATAAAGACCTCAAGACGGATATCGGAAATAAAATAATTGTAAATGAAACATTTGTTAATGAATCCGGTTGGGATTCTCCGATAGGCAAGTTTATAAGAATAAAGAACTCTGAAGAAACTAAAGAGTTAGAAATAATCGGTATTGCAAAGGATTTTCACTATAATAGCGTTTGGAGAAAAATTCAGCCTTCTGCATTTATTTTAGAAAAACCGGAAAACTATAGATACGCTTCACTCAAATTCGATTTAAACAAAATTGAAGAAGTCTCAAATTATGTACAGTCCGAATGGAAAAATTTATTTCCCAATATTCCATACGATGGTTTTTATCAAAACTTTATTATAGAAGAAGCGGCGCAAATAACAAACAGCATAAAATTAGTCTTTATGTACATTGCAATTTTAGTAATGATAACTACCGGCTTGGGTTTATTTGCATTAGTATCTTTAAATATTGCTAAAAGAAGTAAAGAAATAAGTATTAGAAAAGTACTTGGAGCTTCGATAGCGAATATTAGTTCGTTGATATCAAAAGAATTTGTAAGACTACTATTGATCTCAAGTATGCTCGCAACTGTAATGGCATATTATATGGTTGATTCATTACTTTCAAGTATCTGGGATTACTACGTCACAATAGGGGCTTTCCCGTTTATAGTCGCAACTTTGTTGATGATCATTCTTGCGCTGATTTCGATAAGTTCTCAATTGTTTGCAGTGGTAAAAACAAATCCGATTGATAAATTAAGAACTGAATAAAAGAATTACACCGTAGGTGATGTAAAATTTGCATCACCTACCAAATTTTTCAATTCTTTGCTCAAACAGTTTTTGGTATGCTGACAATAAACGAAGTACCCGTTCCCACTTTGCTCTCAACCTCAAGCTTGCCGTGAATCTTTTCAATAAAATTAATGCACATCTTTAAACCAAGTCCGGTGCCTCTTTCATTTTGAGTACCGGCTGAAGGTTTAATATTACCTTTTTTGTTAATTATATTTTTGATCACTTCTTCTTCCATTCCAATTCCGGTATCGGCAAAAATCACTTTTAATCCGGTTTGATCCTCTTCACATTTAATAACAATCAAATCACCTTCTCGTGTAAACTTTATTGCGTTTGAAATAAGATTCCTTGATATCAAGCTAAATATTTCTTTGTCTGTGTTAAATAATTTTTCAGGTCCTATCTCGTTTTTGATTGAAACGCCTTTAGAGTTAGCACTGTGCTCATATAGTTTTATAATTTCTTCAACAACCTTTTGAATGTTGACTTCACTAATCTCTGGTTGGATTCCCTCTATTTGACTTGACGCCCATTTAAGAAGATTATCCATAAGTGTAATTGTTCTATCCAATTTTTCCGATAGGTTGAAGGAATGTTTTTTTATCTCTTGCATTGAAAGTTCTTCTTTTGCAATTAATGATGTAGCTGAATAGAGGCTTGCAATCGGGCTTCTGAGGTCATGGGAAATTATTGAAAACAAAAGGTCTTTTACTTTGTTTTGTTCCTCTAAAAGATTTCTTTTTTCTTCCAACATTTGGTTCATTGTATTTAACTTTTTGTTTACCCTCCGGAGAAAATAAACAAATACCAGCAACGCAATTACGCCCATAATAGTAGCAATAATTATTATCAAATTATTTTTGAGCCTAATATTGTTCGCTTCAATAATTGCTTCATTTGCAAGCTTTTCTCTAACCAATAACTCTTTTTCTTCTTCTAGTCTTTCAATTTCATATTTGTATTTTGCCGCGTCAATTTTTTTTATAATTTCCGATACATTTAGCGAATCGGAAATATCAGCGTATTCTTGTAAGTATTTTGTAGACTTTTCGTAATTATTAAAATTCATATAAACTTTTGCTAAGAGAAAAACCACATCTTTATAAAGTATATTGGCCTTTGTATTTTTGACTGTCTCGAACGATTTTTGTGCAAACTCTAATGACTTATTGTAATTTTTTAGTTTTTCATAACTTGAGGCAATGTCATAATAAATGTAGGGTAAATAGAACTTCAAAAAAGGTTTATCCAATCTACCTAGAAGGTCTAATTGAATATTTAAAGCTTCTGAATACTTTTTTTGTTTGTACAGGAGTTGACCGTAATTCATAGCAAGTTGTACTGAATAATCAACATCGTCAATTTTTTCACGGAATTCGAAAACCTTGTTATAATAATATTCCGCAGAATCCAACCGATCATTATTTAAGTGAATAAGTCCAATATTGCCAAGGACATAAGCCTGTAGTATAGGTTCTTTTGTTGTATCGGTAATACTTTTGGCTAGCATC
>JANQIV010000073.1 GCA_028282005.1 Melioribacteraceae bacterium
CCAGTATTAATTTTTCTTGGATTGGATGCAGCAATTGCCAATGGTACAAACCGCGTTGCAATTTTTCTTCAAAACGTTTCTGCCGTTTACTCATTTAAAAAGGAAAACTATTCCAACTTTAAGCTCAGTTTAAAGATGTCTGCATTTACTTTGCCTGGAGCAATATTAGGTTCTCTTATTGCGATTAACTTAAGCAACGAAGTATTCAAGAAAATTCTAGCTATAGTTATGATTGGTATTATAATTACAATGCTGATACCGCGCAAAAAAATTGAAAGCAATGATAAAAATGATAAACTAAATATTCCGACAATACTTGCAATGATTGGCATAGGTTTTTACGGCGGTTTTATTCAAGTTGGAGTTGGCTTTTTATTAATGGCTTCGCTTCATTATTTAATGAAGTTAAATCTTGTTTTAGTAAACATGCATAAAGTTTTTATTGTATTGATATATACCTTTCCTACTCTTTTGGTTTTTATTATTACTGGTAATGTTCATTGGACGTTTGGACTGAGCCTCGCTGCAGGCAATGCATTTGGTGCTTGGTGGGCTGCAAAATTTGCTGTAAAAAAAGGTGAAAAATTAATAAAAGGAATTTTAATTGGTGCAATTATTTTAATGAGCTCAAAACTACTGGGCTTTTTTTAACTCTCGCCAAATTTATTAGAAGCCTTTTCAAGCCGATCCATTATGGCTTTACCCAAACCTATTTTGCTGACCGGCTCAACTAAAATTAAATCAAGATCCATTACATCAAGTTCATGCAAGTACTTAAACAAATTGGCCGATGCTTCTCTCAAATCCCCTTTGTGTGAAAGGACTTTAATTTCAGAGAAATCAAAATCATAATCGTTTTCTTTAAAAACAATAATCCCAACTTTTTCTTCTTTTAATTCTTCGAAAGTATTTTTAGAAATTATCTTCAACGGAATTTGTGTAGAATAATGAAAAGGCAGTTGACCGGGTGAATTAGGAATTACTTTTGGAATATTAAATTGATTAACTTTACCAACAATTTCTTCAATTTCTTCAACTGCAAGTCCGCCTGGCCTAAGTAAATTTATTTGATCTTCTTTTACTTCAATTATTGTGGATTCCAAACCTACATTTGATTCGCCACCATCCAAAATCAAATTAATTCTATCTTTTAATTGCTTTTCAACATGAGATGCAGAAGTAGGGCTTAGCATACCGAACTTGTTGGCCGAAGGGGCAGCAATCGGTGTTCGAGCTTTATTTATTAAAGCTAATGCAACAGGGTGGTTGGGCATTCGTACAGCAACAGTTTCGTTACCGGCAGTAACAATTTCAGGAACGATATCCTTTTTGGGAATTACAAGCGTTAATGGGCCTGGCCAAAACTCTGCAATAAGTTTTTGAATATTTTCGTTATCTACAAAGCAAATATTTTCAAGCTGTTCAAATGTACTTACATGTAAAATTAGTGGATTAAAAGAAGGCCTATTTTTGGCTTCGAAAATTTTTGCAACAGCAATTGGATTCAATCCATCCGCCCCAAGGCCGTAAACAGTTTCTGTAGGAAAGGCAACCAGTTCACCAACTTTAATTAACTCAGCAGCATATAATATATTCTCAGATGTTGCTTCTAGCGTCTTCACTAATTAATAACAGGCTCGTTTAAAGAAATTAAAAGTAAATATTTATATTGTGTTTTCAAAATTCATTTCGTTTTATATAATATGGATAGCAACTCTAGCAAAAATACTTTTGAAGAGAATCTTGATGTAGAAATTCTTAAAGCTGAACGCAATAAAGCTACGCTAATGCTTTACGTTTTTGTACTACTCCTAGTAGCCTCAAGTATAATTTCGTTTTTATATCTTCAAGAAATAACTGAAGTTTTTGGTCAACAATTCTTACCGACTTACGTTTTAAGTATAATATTTCTGGTGCTGGTTATTAGAGAGATAAATATTCGAATTATCTTAAAGAAATTTATCACTCAAAAAAAGAAAATCCATTCTGTTATTAGGTATATAAACACATTTATTGAAGTTAGTTTGCCAACTATAATGGTGATTATTCTATTTCAGTTTGGATTAAGAATATACTTGCTTTCTTCACCATTAATCCTGCTTTATTTGGTATTTATATTTTTGATGATTCTTAGTCTTGATTACAAAATTTGCATATTTGCTGGAGCAGTAGCATCAATTGAATTATTGGCGTTGGTATTATTCTTAGTAAATCAGGAACAGAATCTTGAACTGCCGATTTACAACGAGTACTTTTACTTGGGCAAAATAGTAATTTTGCTTGCTGCGGGATTTATTGCGGGATTTATAGCAAATCAATTAAGAAAAAAGATTTATAAAACTTATGAACAACTTAATAAGCAAAATGAAATAGTAAATTTGTTCAATCAGCAAGTTTCAAAAGAAATTGTTGATGAACTAATTGAGAAAAAAGAAACTTTAGAAAGTGAAAGAAAGTTTGTATGCATTATGTTTTTGGACATCCGCGGATTTACACCTTTCGTTGAGAAAAAACAACCTGAAGAAATTATAAAATTTCAAAATGATGTATTCGGATTTATGATTGAAATCATCACAAAAAATCATGGTATCATTAATCAATTTTTGGGTGACGGTTATATGGCTACTTTCGGTGCACCATTGTCAAAAGGAAACGATTGCCAAAATGCCTTCAATGCTGCAACAGGAATTATCGAAAGGTTAAAAGAAAAAAATACGAGTGCTGAAATTCCAGAAACTAAAATAGGTATTGGCCTTCATGCCGGAAATGTTGTCGCAGGAAATGTTGGAACATCAATTAGAAAGCAATATTCTATTTCAGGCAATACTGTTATTCTATCTTCAAGAATTGAGCAGTTAAATAAAACTTATGATTCTCAACTTTTAATTTCGCAAGAAGTATTTGAAAAAATTCACACTGGAAAAATTCAAGTAAATGAAATTGGGCCGGTTCAAGTAAAAGGAAGGGAAAAACCAATAACAATATACAAAGTTTTATAACGGAGAAAATTAATGGACGAATTCAAAAAGTTTTGTAAAGAACTTGCCGACGAAAGCGCAAAAATTATTAATGGATATTTCAGAAATGATTATTCCATCGAAACAAAGAAAGATGATTCACCCGTAACAATTGCAGATAAAAAAGCTGAAGAAGTTATGCGCGAATTAATAATGAGAGAATTTCCCGAACATGGAATAATTGGAGAAGAATTCGGCAGACACAATGAAAATGCTGAGTACACATGGATTTTAGATCCAATTGACGGTACAAGAAGTTTTATTATGGGTACTCCCCTTTTTGGAACACTAATAGCACTCACCAAAAATGATGATCCGATTTTGGGTGTTATAAACCATTCTGTTTTAAATCAATATTTAATTGGAGATAATAACTGCGTTGAGCTAAACGGTATTAAAACAAAAGTTAAAGAATGCAATAAAGTTGAAGATGCATCTCTAATTACAAGTGATCATAGATTGGTAGCAGAATATCAAAACGGAGAAAAGTATGATGAGCTTGTTTCAAAGGTAAATACTTATCGCGGTTTCGGCGACTGCTACGGCTATTATTTGCTTGCAACAGGTTATGCTGATATAATGGTTGACCCGATTATGTCTATTTGGGACATTACGGCATTAATCCCTATTATTCAAGGCGCAGGCGGAAAAATTACAAACTGGCAAGGAGAATCTGCTGTAAAAAGCAGCAGTTGTATAGCAACTTGCGGTTTAATTCATGAAGAAGTCATTTCTATCTTGAACTAACTTTTTTATCTTTTTCCAGACTTTCGTAAGAACGGTAAATCTCAATAGTGATAGAGTATGTTTCGTAATATCCGACCGAGACTACTCTAACTCCCTCAACTTCTTTGTATAAATCGATTCGGGCAATTAAGTTGTCATCAAAAATCAAATCATTATCTAATTTCTTTTTATCTCTCGGAATATTATCCAAAGCCCAGTAAATCCCTTTTTTTGCATTTTGATACGCTTTGTCCAAATTTTCTTCAAAATTTAAATTTTGGAAAGGATATAAGAATGTTGCTAAAAGCAGAAAAAGAAATGTATACGATTTCACAAAAACACCATTGTTTTTTAGCGGGGTTTAAATTTAAATAATTTTACTAAAAAACAAAATTGAAAATAGTAAATATTTACTATGCTTGGCAACCCACAGGGACTCACAAATTCGGAATCCTTTTCTGAAAAATAGCATCTGATGTTAGTAAAAATTATAATAATACAAATTAAGGAGATAGAGATGAGTAAAGTAATAACTGGCACTGATGCAAACTTTGAAGGCGAAGTTTTAGGTTCAGAAAAACCAGTATTGGTTGATTTTTGGGCTCCTTGGTGCGGACCCTGTAGAATGATAGCACCCGTTGTTGAAGAATTAGCAAATGAGTTAGACGGTCAATTAAAAGTAGTAAAAGTTAATACAGATGAAAATTTCACGACATCCGTACAATATGGAATTAGAAGCATCCCAACTTTAGGGATTTTCAAAGACGGTAAATTAGTTGATACCGTGGTTGGCGCAGTTCCTAAAAGTCATCTTATGGAAAAAGTTGAACCTCATTTAGCTACAGTAAACTAAACAATTCATTTTAAGCTTCCGTTTTTTTACGGAAGCTTCTTTTAATTAAAATTCCATAAGCAAAACTTTCAATAATTAATTAAATTTATAAAGTATTCTTTAACGAAACTAATTTTTTGAGAATAAAGAGGAAGTACTATGGCCATAATAACAGTTACTGATTCAAATTTTGATGAACTTGTTCTCCAATCACAAAAACCGGTTCTTCTTGATTTCTGGGCTGAATGGTGTGGACCCTGTAAAATGATAACTCCAATAGTTGAAGCAATTGGAATAGAAATGGCTGACAAGCTAACTGCCGCAAAACTAAATGTTGATGAAAACCCTGTAACCCCGGTAAAATACGGTGTGAGGGGAATTCCTACATTAAAAATTTTTAAGAACGGTAGTGTTGCTTCAACAAAAATGGGAGCTTTACAGCGAACAGTAATTTATTCATGGATTGAAGAAAATATTTGACATAAACTGCGGCTTAATCCAGAATTTAGTTAGAAAAATTAGAAAGCTTTTTGCAAAAAATCCGTTTCTCAGCAATCGCTTAATCACATTTAATAATTTATTAATTCCTCACTAAAGTATTCTTCAATTAATTTTATAACCCTATTCAAAATTTAAACGGGATCAATAATGTCCATAATTTCAGCCACGGATAACACCTTTGAAAAAGACGTGCTTAAATCAATAAAACCTGTGATTGTGGAGTTTTGTGCTCCTACTAAAGATAACTGTAAAAGAATACAAGCAGCTTTGAAAGAAATTTCTAGCACAATGGGCAGCAAATTAATTATTGCAAGTATTAATATTGAAAGTAACCCGGAAGTAACTAAAAAATATGGAGTTAGCGAAATTCCAACATTTCTCTTATTCAGAAATGGTGAGCCTAAATCAGCCAGAATTGGAGCAATGAACCAAAGAAAATTAGAGATGTGGATTGAAGAAAATGTATAAAAAAAGCCCGGCAAAACCGGGCTAATGCTAATCAAATTTGGGTATCAAATTATTTTTCTTCGATAGCGTCAACAGCACAAACTTCAACACAATTTTTACAATCGTTACATTTTTCTGGAACGATAAAAGAATAATCTTCTGACAAAGCTTCTTTTGTTTCGCCGTTTAATTCATATTCTTCGCCTGCATTATAAATCGCGTCGCTGTCACATTCGTCAACACATGCTGAACAATTGATACATTCTTCATTTATGAACATCATTTTAAGAGCTCCTTGTATTGTTATTTTACAAAGTTATTATCGAAATACATTGTAAAATTATTTAGTTCTGAAATAAGAAACAAGAGGTTATCATCTTAAAATCATAAAAAATGCAATAATTGTTAGCCCTATTAATATAATTCTGTTATAAAGTTTGGTAGAAACCTTATGAAATAGGCTGTGGCCGATAACCATTCCAATAACAACAACTGGAATAATGTAAAGAAAAGTAAAGAAGATCTTCTGAGTTGTAACCCCGGTTACAATATGCATTATTACAATAGTGATTGATGAAAAAATAAAAAATCCGGTAATTGAGGCTTTCAATTTGAATTTATCCCAACCCATTATGTAAAAATAAATCAAAACCGGTGGGCCATTTATGTTAAAAGCTCCGCCCAGTAATCCAGAAAGAACTCCGCACAAATATCCCCAGTTAGAGTTTATCTGTCTTTGCTTAATTAAATTGAGATTGGTTGAAAGAACAAAAAGTAAAATAGTAATCCCTAATATAGTTTTCACTAAATCCGGATCAGCTTTCGATAAAAACAATGCGCCAAAAGGAATTCCTAAAAAGGCGCCTATTATTAAACTTTTTAGTTCCCGCAATTCAATGTGCGCTTTTAATTTAATTATCAAATAAACGTTATTGACCAAACCAAATAGTGCAGCCAACGGGATGGCCTCTTTGATATCCATAATAAAAGACAAAAGCGAAATTGCAACCATTGCAAAGCCAAATCCCGTAAGTCCCTGTGTAAATGAAGCAAAAAAAAGAATGAGTGCGGAAAGAATTAAAATGTAATCCAAATTACTCCAGAAGATAATTAGCTTTCTTAAATTAAGAATAAATAGCGAATAAAATAAGCTGATGAAATATTTTCTACTCAAAAAGCAATAAAAATGATGATTAGGCGTCTTAAACTTTTACAAAAGCTTGCACCTTAAGGCAAATTATTTCATCTAATTTAATTGAATTAGTTGTTTTTTTGTTTTATATACATAAAAGTTTTTTAAGAGAGTGATTTATGGGACAAATTAATACAGTAGATAAAAATTACAAAGTGTATGATGATTCAAATTATCATACAAAATGTGACTTAACCAAATTCCCTTTCAAAACTGAATTTAGTTTTGAAGTATTGATTAAAATGTGGGAAGGCGCCCTTGCCGAAAAGGATAAAATCAAATCTACTTTTGCTGAGCCGATTTTAAATAAACTTAAAAATATCCCTGAATTAAACGGCACTATTAAAGATATTTCTATTTTGAAGAAACACGAAGATCTTGTTGATGTTTTGATGTCCGTAATATACCCTGCGGCTGAATGGGATAGGCTTATACAAACTTCTTCAAGGCCGTTTTCAATGGACTCTTTTTACAGTACCGACTTATTCAAAAAAATATTTGGGACAACCCCAGAAGAAGTTTATCTAAGGTTGGATGAAAAACCTAAAGAAATGCTTCTCAGTAAAGTATTACATGCGTATTTTGCAATACTTGATCAGTGCTATGGAGTTAAAAAGAAGTTTGAAACACCTATGATCATAGGTGTAACTGATCCCAAAACAAAATTGAAAAGATATTTCCATTTAAAATTTAATCCTGATTTCATAAAAGTTAAAGTGAATGGTGAACTCCCGGAATTAACTGAAGAAAAAATTAATGAATTACTCGAAGATGTTACCAATATTGACAAGTGGATAGAATACCTTCCTCCAGAGAAATTTGAATTCCACGGATTTGCAAATATTTCTGCAGTCAATGTCACTGACCAGGAAATCATTTCCCAGCTAAAACACGATTTGCTTGAAAAAGATACCATAAATTCCTCCGGTAAATTTGCTTTGTTGCAAGAAAAGATGAGAAACTTGTTCAGACAATCTGATTTAAGAATGGGTATTGTTGCTTTCCCAAGAGATTGGAGTCTTCTTTATGATTACGCTCATAAACTTGGCGAAAGTTTTATGTTTAATAAATCACACGGAATTAACTGCGAACAAGCTGAGCATTCAATTTATGGCGACGCGATTAAATCAGGTAAACCATTAATCATGGAAAACCTTGACGAATGCAATTGTATTTCCGTTGTTGAACAGACATTACTTGACCAGGGATTAAAAAGCATAATTATATCGCCGCTTTATTACGAAAATGAATTAGTCGGCATGCTTGAATTGGGTTCTCCAAATCCGGGTGCGTTAAATACTTTGAACGCTTTCAAAATTAAAAGCATACTCTCCCTATTTGCCGTCGCTGTCAATCGAAGCATTGAAGAGCTTGAAAGCAATATTCAAACTGTGATTAAAGAAGAGTGTACAGCGATACACCCTTCTGTAGAGTGGCGTTTTAGAAGAGCAGCAATGAATTTAATTACTAAGCGCGATAATGACCAAACTGCTGAAATGGAGCCAATAGTTTTTGATAAAGTTTATCCGCTTTACGGTTTATCCGATATCCGAAATTCCTCCACAATGCGCAACGAAGCAATTCAGTCAGATCTAGTAGAACATCTGAGAATGGCAAAAGATATTGTAGTGTCTGCATCACAAGTTAAATCAATTCCGATTTTTGATGTACTCGGTTTCAGAATTGATTCTTACATTACAAATATCAAAGAAGGTTTAAGTTCCGGCGACGAATTAAGCGTTATCGATTTTCTAAACCACGAAATAGAATCTACTTTTAATTTGGTGAAAGATTATAATCCTTCGCTAAATGATATGATTGAAAGTTACTGGAAAATTCTTGATCCGAACTTGAAATCATTTTACGAAAAGAGAAAAGATTTTGAAGAAAGTGTTGCGATAATAAACGAAACTATCAGCAAGCATCTCGAAGACGCGGAAATTGAATCACAGAAAATGTTTCCGCATTATTTTGAAAAGTATAAAACCGACGGAATCGAACACGGTATTTACATCGGTCAATCGCTAGTTCAAGATGAGAAATTTGATACGATCTATTTGAAAAATCTACGCTTGTGGCAATTGATGGTAATGGCGACAATTGCGAGAAAACTTGCTGAAATAAAGCCATTTCTAAAAATTCCTTTAGATACTGCGCATTTAATCTTGATTCAAAATTCACCATTGTCAATTAGATTCAGACATGATGAAAAGAAATTTGATGTTGACGGTACTTACAACATTCGCTACGAAATTATGAAAAAGAGAATTGACAAAGCGATTGTTAACGGTTCAAAAGAAAGGCTAACCCAGCCGGGTAAAATTGCAATGGTATATTCCCACATTAACGAAGCAAGGGAATACCGGAAATATATCGACTATCTAATTTCAATTGGCAGCTTACAAGGCGAAGTTGAAGATCTTCAGCTTGAAGCATTGCAAGGTGTAAGCGGTTTAAAGGCTTTAAGAGTTGACGTAAATATGGATTTTGATTCGAAAGAAAAAATTGAAAAAGAAGAAATTAAAAAAGTAGTTGAAAATATTTCCGAATCGGTAAATTAAAACATTAATGGAATCCCGTCATTCTGAGCTTGTCGCAGAAAAGGGATTCCAGTTTTTGTAGATTTAATTATTGTTATGCTAAACTGAGCTTGTTCTGTTGTTCTAAGCGGAATTTCAGCATCTTTTCGAATAGACTCTGAATCAAGTTCAGAGTGACACTACCAGCCCTAAAAATAAAGAAGTAAAAAAAACACCGGAATCGCAATCCCCAGTAAAATAAGCCACTTCCCTCTTCCGGTTATTCCTTTTTTGCCTTGAATCATTAATGAACCGGATATCGCTAATAAAATTAGTGCAACAGCAAAAAGATCGGCAACGTAAGTCCACAATTTTTTAGGTGCATTTAAATGGAGGAAATTTGTTTCTCTGAATACAGCTCTATCTTTGACAGTTTCAACCACTACCTGTGCCGTTTCAGCATCGGCATAAACTGTTTTCCCTTCAAAGTAGAATTCAGTTTTGTTGGGAGATGATTTGAAACTGCTTTGCAGAGAATCACGAATTGATAATTTTTCGATAATTAAAAAAGCCAGCTCATCTTTCGAAAGTGATGAGTCGGCTATTTCTGAAATCTTTAAGGTGTCTATTTCGATTACATAATTCGGATTCCAATCGTCAACATGGTTTACTGCAATACCCGAAATAGAATAAATAATTATCAGTCCAAAGCAGATATAGCCAATGTCACGGTGGAGTAATCTGTTAAACTTACGCCACTTCATTATTTAACAACCGCGCCCAAGCCTTTAATCTGATATTTTACTTCAGGCACCACACATTCGTCGCCTTCTTTTTCATTATCTTTTTTATGCTCCGGATGAGGTTGAATCACGTAAACTTCCCCTTCAACTAACGCTGTTTTTCCCTTTAATTCCATTGGGAAAACTATCTCGCCGTCATTTACTTTTATTCTGATCTTTTCATATTCTTTGTCACTTGCTATATCAATCCAGCAGCCTCTTTTTTTGCAAACGCCAACAACTGTACCTTCAACTAAAACTTTTTTCCCGACAAAATCATTTGGTGTTTCCAGAATTTTCGAGATCAAAGTTTTTTCTTTTACAGTTAAATCGTTCCCAAACTTTTTTCCGTCTTCAGCATTAAATGAAGAAGCAAATAGAAAAACAACCAACAGGGATAAAACAATTCTTTTCATACCAATAACTCCAATTATTAAAATCATTTTTCAAAAATTAATTAAACTGAAATTAACAGCCAACAAATAAATGTTACTTCTGCTTTCTTTTTTTATCTTTCTTTTTTGAATAAACAACAAATAATCATTGTTTGCACAAGTAGTTTTCCCTTTACCTTTTAGAAATACTTTCACTTACTCAGTTCCGGATTTGTTAAAAGAAACTGTGCAAACTGGGGTCAGAGTAGTCGTTCCATTCGGTAAAAGAACTCTTACCGGATTTGTAATTGACACCAGCGACACAACAGACATAAAAGAGAAAATAAAACCAATCCGCGATGTACTTGACGACCAGCCAATTTTTACGAAAGAGTCGCTCAAGTTTTATGAATGGATTTCAGAATACTACATCAGTTCATTGGGCGAAGCATTAAAAAACTCGGTGCCGTACGGATCGGATGTTGAGTCGAAAAAAACAATCGTCGGCGATAAAGATTTTTCACAAGAGCTTTACGTAAAAGAGAAAAACAAAAACTCAACTAAAGCCAAATTATTAAAAGCATTCACAGAAAAAGAAGTTTATAAAATTTCGCAACTTCAAAAAGTTGTGAACAAAAAAAGCATTTATTCAACTCTCAACACACTTCAAAAGATTGGTGCGGTTACTGTGCTCAATCAAATTGAAGACGCAAAAGTGCGTGTTAAAAAAGTGAAGTTTGTAAAGCTAACGAAGACAGTTGATGAAGTTTTACAGCACATGCCTGAGATTGAAAAGAAGTCCGCAAAGCAGACTGTAATTTTACTTGAGTTAATTTCGAATAAAGAGCACGAAATACAACAAAGCGAGTTGCTCAAAAAAACTAAAACACATTCTGCTACGGTTGCAAGCTTAATCAAAAAAGAATTGGTAATCGTTTTTGATAAAGAAGTTGAGCGCGTTTATGAAGAACAATACAGCGAAGAAATAAAAGATCACAAACCAACGGACGATCAGCAAAAAATAATTGATGAAGTTGGAAAACAAATTGATAACTCAAAATTTCAATCCTACTTACTGCACGGTGTAACGGGCAGCGGTAAAACCCAAGTCTACATTGAGTTAGCAAAGAAGGCATTGTCGCAAAATAAAAGTGTGCTGATACTTGTACCGGAGATTTCTTTAACGCCGCAAATAACTTCACGTTTTTACAATAACTTCGGAAAGCTTGTAACAGTAATGCACAGCCGCATGTCAATCGGTGAACGTTACGATTCGTGGCGAAACATTATTGCCGGTAAGTACAGAATTGTCATCGGGCCGCGGTCAGCTTTGTTTGCTCCGCTCAAAAATATCGGGTTGATTGTTGTGGACGAAGAACACGACTCTAGCTACAAGCAATTCGATATGGGGCCAAAATACCATGCCCGTGACGCTGCAGTATTGAAAGCACATTTCAGTAACTGTCCTATTGTGCTTGGTTCAGCAACGCCTTCGGTAGAAAGCATGTACAATGCTGAGGCCGGCAAATTCACTTTACTTGAACTAAAAGAACGGGTTGATAACGCTAAACTACCAAATATCAAACTAGTCGACTTAACAATTGAAAAGAAAAACAGGAAGCTTGAGAACTCATTCTCCCAGCCTTTGATAAGCGCAATTAAAGATCGGCTTGATAAAAAAGAAGGCATAATAATTCTACAGAACCGCCGCGGTTTTTCAACTCAAATTTACTGCGAGGACTGCGGAACAATTCACATGTGCCCAGACTGTTCTGTACCAATGGTACATCACATCGATAAAAATATTGTGCAATGCCATTACTGCGGAATTGTGCAGCCGGTGCCGAGAGCTTGCAATAATTGCGGATCGATTAAATTAAAATTCTTTGGAACAGGTACGCAAAAAGTTGAAGAGGAATTAGAATACTATTTCCCGGAAATAAAAATTGAACGGATCGATTCGGATTCAATCAGCAAAAAAAATAAACTTAGCTCAATTTTAACCAGATTTAAATCTGGAGAGATTGATGTTTTGGTTGGCACACAAATGGTTTCGAAAGGCTTAGATTTTTCAAACGTAACTTTGGTTGGTGTTATTTCTGCAGAAACAACTTTATGGCTCCCGGATTTTAGAGCTGACGAAAGAACATTTCAGTTACTAACTCAAGTTTCCGGCAGGGCTGGCAGAAGCAAAACAGAGGGCGAAGTAATTATTCAAACCCATAATCACAAACATTTTGTTCTGCAAAAAGTATTGCAAAATGATTACCATAGTTTTTACAAAAACGAATTAGCTTTACGGCACAATGGGAAATACCCCCCGTTCACTCGCTTGTGTTTAATTGAATTCAAAGATGAAACCGAAAGAAAAGCGATTGAGTCTTCCAAAGAGTTTTATTCAATCATAAAAAAATATGAGAATAAATTAGAAATTACTCCACCTTCTCCTGCAGCAATTGCAAAATTAAAAGCGCAGTATCGGTATCAAATTTTAATAAAGAGCAGTAGAAAGACCGATCCAAACGGGAAATTTTTAAGAAATGCTGTTTTGAACTCTTACATTGATTACAATCAAAAAGCAAAATTCAAAGATGTGAGAATTCTTATCGATATTGATCCGCAGAGTGTTTTATAAAAAAGGCGACAAAAAGTTGCCGCCCATTTATAAAAAATTAATTTACATTTGAGATAAGAAATTCAGTGCAGGAAGTGCTTGTCCAATATAGAAAACTATAAATCCGCCGATCAGCCAAACACCAAACACCATCAAGAAATATTTACCGATTGATTCGGATTTAAACATTTTTGCCAACCCTATACTAACTATTACATAAAACCAAATCGCAAACACGTCAATCTTTGCGTGCAAAAATCCCATCAAAGTTGCTCTATCCGTATCCAAAATTGCTGCAAGGCTTGTACCTTGAAAAAATCTGCCAAATGCAAAAGCTAAGATCACCATTACAACAACTTGAATTGCGGTGATATAACTTGCGAGTCCGTATGCCGATAAAACTTGGCTGTAGCCCCCCTCCCCTTTTAAGGCAAATTTTGCAAATAAAAAGAAAAAGAGTGCTGTTATAAAAAACACTAAAAATGTAACTACAACTATCCCGATCCCCGTAACAACCATTTGAGCTTCTTGCTGATTTTCCATAAAATCTCTTGTTTGCTCAACTTGTGCATCGGCTTGATCTCTTGTTAATTGCCCCTTCTCAACCATTTTATCCAACCTGTCTTCAACAGCAGTCATATTTTTTTCAATAATAGAATATTTAATTCGAGGATTACTCATCATCAGTACATTTGCTAAAAAAGCAACAACAATCACAATCAATAAAGGAAAAATCCAATCCGTTGCTTTTGCCGGAAATCTTGCCATTTGTTCAAAAGTTTTACCTGGTTCAGTAAATACACCAACAAGTTTATCGGTGTGGCTAAGTTGATAATCTTCCTCTTCGGAGGTTTCTTGATTTTCTTCGGAAACTTGGTCTTTCATTTCCTCCATGCAGTTCTCCTTTATTTATAATCAATATTTTTTACCGGATTATTAATTTTTATTTTTGAGATAAATTAAAATATCTTACCAGGCGAGTAGATACAAGATGTAAAAAAATTTTGAGACTTGCCAATCTTTTTTCAAAATCCTAAGTTTACATTTCAACTAAGGAGACACATATGAAAACGATTATCGAACCATTCAAAATTAAATCGGTTGAGCCCATAAGGTTTACAACCCGGGAAGAACGAATAAAAATTTTAGAAGAAGCAGGATACAATCCATTTTTGATTCATGCCGACGACGTGATTATTGACCTTTTAACAGACAGTGGGACCTCCGCAATGAGCGCAAAGCAGTGGGCGGGCATAATGGAAGGCGACGAGGCTTATGCCGGCTCAAAAAGCTTTTTCCGATTTGAGTCGGCAGTTAGAGATTTAACCGGAGATAAATTTATAATTCCAACTCACCAAGGAAGAGCCGCGGAAAAAATCCTTTTCTCAATTGTTGGCGGAGAAGGTAAATATGTGCCGAACAATACTCACTTTGATACTACCAGAGCTAATGTAGAATTCTCCGGTGCAGAAGCCGTTGACCTCGTATGCGAAGTTGGAAAACACCCTGAGCAAAGGGCTGATTTCAAAGGAGACATGGACGTTGAAAAACTCATAAAATTTATTGAAGAAACCGGTGTTGAAAATATTCCTCTTGTTATGATTACCGTGACAAATAATTCAGGCGGCGGACAGCCGGTATCAATGCAAAATATTAAAGACGTACGAGCAGTTTGTGATAAATACGGTCTTCCGCTTTTCTTTGATGCATGCCGATTCGCTGAAAATGCTTTCTTCATTAAAAAGCGCGAAAAAGGTTATGAAAATAAATCAGTAAAAGAGATTTGCCAGGAAATGTTCTCTTATGGCGACGGTTCAACAATGTCTGCAAAGAAAGATGCACTTGTAAATATTGGTGGATTCCTTACGTTAAATAATGAAGAACTTGCGATGAAATGCCGCAACTTACTAATCGTTACAGAAGGTTTCCCAACTTATGGCGGACTAGCCGGACGTGACCTCGAAGCTTTAGCACAAGGGCTTGAAGAAATAGTGGACGAAAACTATTTGACTTACAGAATTCGCAGCACTGAATACCTCGGTGAAAAATTGATTGATGCCGGAGTACCGATTATTGAACCTCCAGGCGGACACGCAATTTACATTGACGCGAAAAGATTTTTGCCGAATGTCCCAGCGAACCAATTCCCTGGACAAGCAATTACAAATGAACTTTATATTGTTGGCGGTGTTCGTGCAGTTGAGATCGGCAGCGTTATGTTTGGTAAATATGATGAAAACGGCAACCATGTTGCTCCGCCAATGGAACTTGTACGAATGGCTATTCCGAGAAGAGTATACACACAAAGCCATATTGATTATGTGTTGGAAGTAATTCTTGAAGTTTATGAGAACAGGGACAAGCTAAAAGGTTACGAATTTACTTACGAAGCTCCAATGTTGAGACACTTTACTGCAAAGTTTAAGCCTATTTAGTATTCTAAAAATCCCTCATTTCAAAACTTTATGAGGTGAGGGATTTTATTATCATTGACGATCTTTACTATTCCGATAATTCTGCAACCTCTTCTTTTTCAGAATCACTTTCTTTCTTGTCTTTAACTTCTTCTTTTGATTTAAATGGATTTAGGCCAATTAGATATCCAATTACAACTCCTAATAAAAGAGTAGCAAGCAAGATAATAGCTCTTGGCAATGTAATAGAATAATAAAGAAATTTGACTTCAATTGTCTGTACATTTTGAATCGAGAAAATCATAGTAAAAATGATAAGTATAACAACTAAGATGTTTTTTACCATCAGTTCTTTATTTCCTTTAGAGTGTTGTTATCAACTGAGCGTAAATGTAAATCTCTTTGCGGGAAAGGAATCTCGATATTATTATCTCTAAACTTGCGCACTATTTCACAGTTCAAATCAGAGCGAACATAATAGTATCTTTTGGGATCAGGGATCCAAACGCGCAAAGTCATATCCCATGATGAGTCGCCAAAAGTTGTTAAGTGCACCTCAGGTTCGGGATTATTGAGCACTTCTTCGTTTTCCATTGCCACTTGCTTCAAGGTTCTTAACACAGTATCGAGATCAGAATCGTAAGAAACTCCGACTCCCAAATCAACCCTTATTTTTTTATCACCGTGAGACCAATTTGTTACATTGCTGCTGATAAAATCCGAATTAGGAACGATAATAGAAATATTATTCAACGTTTTAATAGTAGTCGATCTGATATTTATATTTACTACATCTCCTTCGGTATTACCAACCGTAACTCTATCCCCAACATTTATAGGTCTTTCAAATAAAAGGATTAACCCCGACATAAAATTTGAAGTGATATTCTGTAAGCCAAAACCAATACCAACCGAGAGAAAACCAAGTATTACAGCAAGCCCGCTCAAATCAATTCCGATAAACTGGAAAGCAACTACTGTTCCTATAAAAACAATTATGTATTGGGAAAATCTTTTTAACGTAAAAAGTAACCCTTCTTCAATATTGAATTTTCGTAATACTCTCGTTAGTAATCTGCTGTTAATAATTTTTGCCAAGAAATAAAAAACGAACAGAATCAGAAAGAATACAACAATTGATACAGGTGTAATATTGGTTTGATTAACGTTAAAGATAGGGAAATAAATAATATCATTAAATGATTCTAGGAATTCTTTCATGTGCAACCCTCTTAAAATAGCGATTAAATATAATTTGAAAATTTATGATAGCAAATGAAATTTATTATAAATTTGTTTATAGATAAATAAATAACAATTTTGTTAAGTCATGTTGAGCTTGTCAAAACATGTTTTAGTTCATATACAAAACACACTTCGACAAGCTCAGCGTGACTATTTAATTAGAGAGAATGTATTGATCAAGTTAAAAAAAGCATATTCATTTTCAAACAGGAAGCAAATCTGGCGACTGCTCGTTACCAACAGCGATAAACTGATTATTGAAACTCGTGACTTAAAATCCAAAGAAGTTACTTTCACTTGCAATAATGTTTTATCCGGGAAAACGATTTTTAAAAACTTTCAGCTTGATGAAAAAATCTGGCTGGGAATCGAAGAGATTTATAACGACGTAATTTATTTTCATAAATACGCAAAACCGGATATGCCCGGGCATAAAGGAATTATAGCATTCGATATCAATTCGAAAAAAGAGCTTTGGAGCACTGAAAAGTATTTATATTTGTTTGTTCATGAAAATAAAATATACGCATACAAAGAATTATTTGAAGGAAGACGATTCTTCACGTTGAATTGCAAAACCGGTGAATTGCTTAAAGACCTTGGCGAAAACTACGAACAAATAAACGAATTACGAAACGAAGTAAAACTGAACAAAGATTACTCAAATTACCTTTTCCCCGAAAATCTATTTCGGCAAGATAATTCGAACTCAGAAATAAGTAGCACGATTTTCAATTTTATAAATAAAGATGATGTTCTTGGAGGAGTAGAATACATATTGGCTAGTAATTTATTGGTGTTTAATTATCATAAGAAAAATAACGACGGTAATTACAGTAACCACTTTTTTGCGATTGATGTTGACTCTCAGAAAGAAATTACTAAATTTGTTTTGAATTCTTTCGTTAATTCTCCAGTGCCGGACTCATTCTTTATTTATAAAAACATGCTGATTGTATTAAAAGAAAAAACGGAATTGTTAGTATTCCAAATAAAAAAGTAGTAAAATGGAAATCTCTCAAGAAGAGAAAAAAATAATCCTCGGTCTCGCAAGAAAATCTATTGCATCAATTTATTCGAAGGACGACAATACTAATAACGGCACTCAAGAAAGTACCACACTCAATTCTAAATGTGGAGCTTTTGTAACACTTACAATTAATTCCGAGCTGCGTGGTTGTATTGGTTACATCACTTCCGATAACCCATTGCACGAAACTATTAAAGACGCTGCTGTTCAGGCCGCTTTGAATGATCCGCGCTTTCCGGCTTTAACAGAAGAAGAGTTTAACATAATTGAAATTGAAGTTTCTGTATTATCCGAACCGTTCCCGATGAATAATTATGACGAGATTGAATTGGGGAAACACGGATTGATTTTAGAAGAAATGGGCAGACGCTCGTTGCTGTTGCCTCAAGTGCCTATTGAACACAATATGAATAAAGACCGGTTTTTAAGTGCTATTTGCCAAAAAGGTGGATTTAATCCTTTCATGTGGAAAGAAAGAACACTAAACATAAATTTATTTACGGCAAATGTTTTCTCCGAAAAAGAATTGGAGGAGTGAATGAATATTATTAGAAAACCATCGGTTGCCGGCATGTTTTACCCGGCTTCGAAAACAAAGCTTGAAACAGAAATCAAATTAATGTTTGACTCTACTGCACTTGAGTTCAATCCCGACAATATATTCGGTATTATCTCCCCGCATGCCGGCTATGTCTATTCCGGCAAAACGGCTGCACATGCTTTTAAAACTTTGATCGATAAAAATTTTAAAACGGCTTTAATCATTTCACCAAGTCACAGAGAATATTTCCCAGGCATTTGTGTTTATGAAGGGGATGCCTATGAAACGCCGCTCGGAGCTATTGAAGTTGATAAAAACTTACGTAATATGTTTTTGAATCACGACAGAATTATTTTCTCAGGAAACCAAGGACATAAAACAGAACATGCTCTTGAAGTACAAATTCCTTTTTTACAGTTTTTGTTTCCGGATATAAAAATTCTCCCGGTTGTAATGGGTGAACAAAATCAAAGTCTTATAGACGCTTTAGCACAAAGAATTTCAGAAACAGTTGACGAAAATACTGTTGTTATTGCGAGCAGTGATCTATCACATTTTTATGGCAAATCTGATGCTGATAACCTTGACAGAGTTATTGAGAAAAGAATTAATGCATTTGAATTCAATGAACTTCAAAAAGATTTTGAAGAAAGAAAATGCGAAGCTTGTGGTGCCGGACCAATGTTAGCATTGATGAAAGCGGCTTCAATAAAAGGTTATGACACAGCAAAAGTTTTATCACGAACTGATTCAGGAGACGTAACAGGTGATAACTCCGAAGTAGTAGGTTATTTGTCTGCAGTTGTTTATAAATAATTTTTTAAAAAGAAAGCCAGAGGATTATTAGTCCTTTGGCTTGAGTTCCCATAAGACATTTATAATTCTCCATTTAACTTGCCAACGTGCAAATAATCAACAAGATATCTTGATACCAATTTTACTGTCGCAATTTTGTTATAAATGTCCAAAATGGTAACATCTTTAACTTGTTCATTTGCATGTGTTTTAGTACCAATTCCTTTCTTTGTTAAATTCATCAAAGTTAATGCCCCCATTTGGTCAACTTTGTTTCTCCCCGCTTTAAATTTATTTATTGATAATCTTAAGACAGGCAAATCCACTCTGAAATATTCACAAAAAATATTATATTTGCCAATTCGATTACGAAAAGATTATGCCATTTCGAATACTGTACGCCGGGTGGGAAATTTTCGAATACTGCTAATTTACGATTACTCACCTGTTTAAAAAGCAAACTCCTTCGGAATGACAGACCTGTAACTTTACAAACTTGATAAACTAAAAAACGGAGTTAGTCATCGCACAGAAAGGTAACAAAAATGATACGGTTGAAAAGATTGTATCGCTGGCAAAAAGAAAAGGTTTTGTATTTCAATCAAGCGAAATTTACGGCGGACTAAACGGCTGCTGGGACTACGGCCCGCTTGGTGTTGAGCTGCTTAAAAACATAAAAGAAGAGTGGTGGAAGTCAATGACTTACCGCGAAGATGTTGAAGGTGTTGATGCTGCGATTCTAATGCACCCTCGCGTTTGGGAAGCTTCCGGCCACGTTGAAAATTTCACTGATCCGATGATTGACTGTAAGCATTGTAAATCCCGTTTTAGAGTTGATACACTTGGCGACACAATTGCTGAAAAAAAGAAGAAGAAATTTTTAGAATCACTTGAAGAAAAATTGGAAGAAAAAGCTGCACTTGAAGAAGTTTATAGAATTCATCCTGAAGTAAATGATAGATTTGAAGCTGTACTTGAAAATGAAGAACTCGGTTTGAAATTACTTGAAGAAGTTAATTGTCCGAACTGTGGTACCCAAGGTCAATTCACTGAACCACGCAGTTTTAATTTAATGTTCAAAACATTTGTCGGTCCGGTTGAAAGTACTGACAATACAGTTTATTTAAGACCTGAAACAGCACAGGGTATTTTTGTTAATTTCTTGAATGTACAAAATGCAAGCCGTCAAAAACTTCCATTCGGAATTGCACAAATCGGGAAAGCATTTAGAAACGAGATCAATACTAAAAACTTCCTTTTCAGAACACGTGAATTTGAGCAAATGGAGATGCAGTATTTTGTGAAGCCTGGTGATGATAAAAAACATTACGACGAATGGAAAGCAAAAAGATTACAGTGGTTCAAAGATTTAGGAATGACACCGGAGAAATTACGTTACCATGATCACCCTGAAGATAAGCTTGCACATTATGCAAAAGAAGCAACCGACGTTGAATATGAATTCCCGTTTGGCTGGGGCGAGATAGAAGGTATTCATAACAGAACTGATTTTGACTTGGGAAGACACCAGGAATATTCAGGTAAATCACAGCAGTACTTTGACGACGAAGCAAAAGAAAAATATGTGCCTTATATAATTGAAACATCAGCCGGAGCAAGCCGTTCGTTCATGGCGTTTTTAGTTGACGCTTACCACGAAGAAGAAGTTAAAGGCGAAAAAAGAGTAGTACTCAAATTCCATCCGAAACTTGCACCGATTAAAGCGGCGATTTTCCCGCTAGTGAACAAAGACGGAATGCCGGAAATTGCCCGTAAAATTGAAGCTGATCTTCGTCCGCACCTAAGAGTATTCTACGATGCCAAAGGTGCTGTGGGCAGACGTTACCGCAGGCAGGACGAAAGCGGAACTCCTTTCTGTATTACAGTTGACACACAAACTGTTGAAGACAATACTGTTACAGTTCGTGAAAGAGATTCAATGAATCAAGACAGAGTTGCAATCGATAATTTGCTGATTTATTTGTTAGACAAATTGAAATAAAACTTTTAAGATCATTATAAAAATTAAAACCCGGTTTACGCCGGGTTTTTTGTTTCTCTTAATTTACATTATTTTGTTTTTATGATTCAGAAACTTACTGAGATATTAAAGTTAATACGCATTAATCACTGGATTAAAAATATCTTAGTTTTTATACCATTATTATTTTCTAAAAATTTATTTAATCAAAGTCATTTAATATCAATTCTATTTTTGTTTTTTTCATTTAGTCTATTTTCAAGTTTAGTTTACGTTTTAAATGACCTTGTCGATATTCAAAAAGATAAAAATCATCCAACGAAAAAATACAGACCTATAGCTAGCGAGACAGTTTCAAAAAAAAATGCATTAATCTTAATTTTAGTTTTGTTTGTTTTGTGTACTTCTTCTCTTGCTTTTTTAAATCAACTTACTTCATTTATTTTAATAACGTATTTGCTGATGAACGTCGCGTATACTTTTGTTCTTAAAAATGTTGTCATCTTAGACATACTAATAATCTCAATCGGATTTATGCTGCGCGTACTTTCCGGCGGAACTGAAATAGAAGTTGAGATTTCAAGCTGGTTGGTTTTGGCAACAATATTCGTCTCCCTTTATTTGGCAATATTGAAAAGAAAATCCGAAATAGACTTTGTAAAAGAAAATAATACGAGAGATGTGTTAACAGATTACAGCAGCAATTTTATAAATCAAATTGTTACAATAACCTCCGGCGGAATTATAATCTGCTATGCTTTATACACTTTATCGGAAAGGACTTTAAAAGTCTATGGCACTGAAAACCTTGTTTACACAGTACTCTTCGTGATATTCGGAGTACTGCGGTATAACTATTTATCCGACAAAAAACTTTTAAGTGAAAACGTTTTAGAAAATCTTTTTACAGATAAGTATTTACTTGTTAATATGGTTTTGTACTTGGGATTTGTGTTTGCGGTTATATACAACTAACTTACTTCGGTTACCTTTTCTTCTTCAACAACTTCAACATATTGTTTAATAATTTCTTTTAAATAGTTCGCCCAAAACAGACATGATTCTTTTTCGTAGAAATCCCCTTCCTTAAAATTGTATTTTGCGCAGCCTCCCATGCAGATTGGCAAAAACTCACAGTCCGTACATTCACTAATTTCAAGAGGGTTCACATTCATCCATTTTTTATAATTTGGGTGCGATTGATAATCTTCCCAAATGAAATCTCCGCCTAAATTTAAGTCGTGTATTTCGAGTCCGCATTTAAATACTTTGCCCGTTGGATGAATGCACATTGAATATTTGCTCTGTGCGCCACAAGCTCTGTTCAATACTTTCGGGAATTCAATAATTCTTTTTAAATCTCCGTTGGGAGCAAGCTTAATCACCTCTTTTTGAAAACTTAAAACATGTCCAAAAAATTCTTCAAGCGGCATTGTATTTTTTGCGGTGTGAGAACATGTATAAGATAAAGGGCCGATCATTGCAATGTAAGGACGTAATTCTTTTGGTTTATTAAACAATTTTTCGTCTCTTAAAATTTCCAATAATTTAAATGACTCAGTAACCGTATCTTTATTTACATTGATTCTTAAATTCACATCAAAATGTTCCAACGCTTTGTTTATACCGCCTAAGACAGCATCAAATGACTGTTCCCCATTTTGATAAGGCCGGTTGTTATTGTGTATCTCGGGCGGGCCGTCTAGTGTAATTTGCAATTCTTCAACTTTTGAATTGAGAAGAGTTGCAATTAATTTTTCATTAATCAGAGTTGCGTTTGTTGTTACTGTGGCCGAGTACGGTACATTATATTGTTCTGCCAAAGGCATCAGTTTTGCTGAAAGGTACTCAATTATTTTGGGTGCCAAAAGCGGCTCGCCACCATACCAATCTACTCCCAAACTATCGGGCTTTAATTCCTTCAACATATTTTCTATTTGGATTGCAATTTTATCAGCCGTCTCAAATGTCATTCTTGATTTATCATGTTCCTGGTAACAATAAAGGCAAGCAAGATTACAATTTAATGTGGGAACAATAGTTATTGTCATAGCTTTGTCCCCCGGTTGAGTCCGGTACCGTTCTTCTATTTTTTCTTTTTCATTAAAATCCGTTGGTATTAAAAAGCCGCCTTCGGTAAGCATAT
>JANQIV010000078.1 GCA_028282005.1 Melioribacteraceae bacterium
TTTTTATTCTCCTCTGTAAATAAATCATCTACTATTTTTAGTCCTTTGTTAATTGGTTTTTTAACGCGCGTGTTAAAATCTTCTTTAAGCCTATTTTCAGCCGACTTAAAAACTTTTGATACTAAAGCCAAAGCATCTCTTGCTTGTTTGTCTGCAACTTCGATTTCTTGTTGTGAGTACTGTGGTACAGATTTATTTTGATTGAAAACCGAGAATGTTATGGCTGCTAATAAAAGTACAATTGTGGCAGCAGAAAATACCGGCCTACCTAAAAGTATATTGTATGCATCATCTAAAAACCCGGAAGAATTTTCTTCCTGCAATTTTATTTTTGTTTTTACTTTTTCAATTACAGCATCGTCAATTTCTTCTTTTCCAATTTTTTTTACCGCGTTTGCCGTTGATTGATATTCAAGATAAAGTTCATCCACATTTTCATATTTGGTACGCAATAAATAAACATGGATTTTATCCAATAATCCTGCATCGCCATAAGCAACAGAGATTATTTTATTTTTTAATTCTTCTGTCATGTTATAATACTTCTTGCGGTTCATAATTCTTTAATTCCTCTTGAAGTTTTTTTCTTGCTCTAAGTAAATATACTTTCACGGAATTTATCGGCATATCAAGCGTTTTGCTAATCTCTTTGTATTTAAGTCCTTGAATTTCGTAAAGTACGAAAACACTTTTCAAATTTTCCGGGAGGCATTTTATCGCCACCTTAATTTTATCTGTCATCATCTTCAAATGAGTAATTAGATACGGATTATTTACTTCTTTTTTGTCTTCAAAATTTTCAGAAAATTCTTCGTCGTAAACAATTTCATTTTTTAAGATTGAGTTTCTCTTTCTCAGCAAATCGATACAGTAATTATGAGTAGTTCTCAAAATCCAAGTTTTTGCGGAAGCCATCTTAAACGTGTCCATGTTTTTCCAAATCCTGATCATAACTTCCTGCGCAGCATCTTCTGCATCCATTTTATTTTTCAACATGTAAAGAGCGTAGCTATAAATATTATTTTTATGCTTCTGTATAAGAAAGTTATATTTTGCTGTTTCCAAACTCATAATCTGACTAATAGACGGTAATCAAATAAAAATTGTTACAGTATTGTTTTTGATAAAAAAAAGAAGATAATTTAAATGAATTATAAAATCATTTTGGAAAAATGAAGAAGCTCGATTTTAATCCTTCAAAATCTAAAGAGGATTTTAGAAAAAATTATAAGCTGCACGACTTAGCCGAAAACGCAGGCAAAAATTTATTAACACAATGGGGAATGAATTTTAGAGATTTCGGAGAAGATAACCGGTACACCAGAGTTTGGGAAAAGGGTGAAGACAAACCTGATTTAATTATAAATTATAAAGACAAACAAGCATTTCTTGATTGGAAAGGAAAACGAAAAGGCAAATGGCTTGTAAATGAAAGAGCAATAAAATCATACGAGCAGTGGAGCAATAAGTTTAACGTACCGGTGTTGATAGCTTTTTTCGTTTTTAATGAAAGTAATGAATTGCTCGAAAGAAAATTTGCATTAGTAAGTTATCATAAATACAAAAACTCTGCAAAAAAGCAGTGGGATAAAAATGCAACAATAGAGTTTAATAGTAAGCTTCCCGAATTCACAAAAGAGAATTTAATTATGGGTTTGATCTATAATGATTAACTTCTGTTTTGAGATTTTGAAATAGTTGATTAAATTGATTTATGGACGAAAAGATAATTAATAAACTGGAAGACACCTTCCGCAATTCTACAAATTCCGATGAACTATTTGATGCCTTTCAATCAGCTTTATCAAATAATGTAACGAACATAGAAGTTTACAAAATTTTGTTGGGCAATCCGCTTTTATCTATCGACGAAATAAAAATGTTTTCCGATAAATTGAGCAAAGAGTTTGCAGATTTATCTTATGACATAAATTTATGGACTGCGAGCATTTTTGAAAACAATTACACAGACTATAGATGTTTGGAAGAATCACTCAGTTATTATAAACGTGCAGCCGAAAGAGATGAATCTAGTTTTGAGCCTTATTTAAAAGCACTCGAATTATATGACTACGATATGAACACCCCGCTTAATCATCTCATTTTAAAATTTACTGAAACTGGAATTGAAAAAGTTGAAAACAAAAGTTTGATATATTATTCGTTGGCAGATCATTACAAAAAAATTAATAATGATGCAATGTGCAGGAAATATTCAGAGCTAGCTGAGAGAGCGAATAAAAATAACAGCTAATACAATTACCTTCAAAAATTTTCTCTTGATCTTTTTGAATTAAATCAAAAAAATACTATTTATGGATTAATTCAATCTGGCATTTTCTAATTCTCCAATACAAAATTATGAATACCTTTTACAATGAATTCGATCTTGAAAGAACCAAACCTTCTCCGCGTGGTGATGATTACCGTTCACCTTTTCAAATTGACAGAGACAGAATAATTTATTCGTCCGAGTTTAGAAGACTGCAAGGCAAAACGCAAGTCTTCCTTCCCGGCGAGTACGATTTTTACAGAACACGGTTAACTCATTCTATTGAAGTAGCACAAATCGGAAGATCGATCTGCAACTACTTATTTAAATCGAAAGATACGCCGTTTAACGAAGAATATTTTATTGATCCCGATTTGGTTGAAGCATCATGTTTAGCTCACGATTTGGGGCATCCGCCATTCGGGCACGCGGGCGAAAAAGTAATTCACAAGTTGATGAAAGACTACGGCGGCTTCGAAGGCAATGCTCAAACGCTGCGATTGATAAACGAAATTTTTTACAAAGATATCGATAAACACAGAGGTATGAATCCCACAAGAGCCTTTGTTGACAGTGTGCTGAAATACAAAGCTTTTCATCATCAATTTGATAACCCGTCAAACCATTTTTTATATGACTATCAAAAAAAGGATCTGGATTTTGTGTTTGATAAAAATGATTTGAATGAAAAAGTCGGCGAGCCAAAAAAAGTAAACAAGTTTAGGAGTATTGAATGTCAGATAATGGATTGGGCAGATGACACCGCTTACGCAATTAACGATTTGGTTGACAGTATTTCCGGCGGATTTATAAATATCGTAAAACTCACGAAGTGGATTAACGAAAATGAACTAACGGACGAAGAAAAAGTTTATGTTGATCAAATGATGGAGTGGATTAAAAAAGGAAACTTCAAAGCAAAGTTCGGCGGACAGATCGGTGATTTTATCCGTGCGTGCGAAGTTGTTGAAAACGATACTTTTATGAATTCGCTTACAAACCGTTACAAATATAAAATTGAAGTTGATGATGTGATTTACAGGAAAGCTGAATTTTATAAAAGGATTTCCGTTGAACTGGTTTTCCGTTCGCCGCAAATTCACCAAATGGAATTTAAAGGCGATCACATGCTGCGCCATATTTTTAAGTTACTGCACGAAACTTATGTTGACGGATTGGAGCGGCCGAAGTACGTTCCTAACTTCCAGGATAAACTAATTAGAAACGAAAAAGACAAAAACGTACGCGCCAGAATGGTATGCGATTATTTGTCCGGCATGACAGACTCATATGCAGTAAGAATTTTCAAGCGTCTATTTGATCCGGATTATAGTTATTTGGTGGATTTTATTTAAAACTGTATTTTTTTATAAAAAAATTTCCTTAATAAACGTATTACGTTTATAATCATGTTAGCAGTATTTGAAGATTTCAATTAACAAATAGACGGAAAGAAAAATCAACTCAATGATAGAATTGATAAAATATATATTGCCATTGATTGGTGTTATAATAGGAGCATTTTTACATTTTATTTTTAGTAAAAGAAATGAATCTAAAAAACAACAAAACTTATTGAAGATAAATGCATATACTGATTTGATTAAAGGATTAGCCATATCGCAAAAATATTCAGACATTGAAAGTGAAAAAGAATATAAAATGTTAGTTGCAGATGCAAAATCAAGAATTTGTGTCTATGGTGATGATACAGTTATTCAAGGAATCGCAAATTTTTTAAGATCTGGTGGTTCTATAGATCCAAATAGTAATAAGGAATTTGTTGATATAATTGTAGAAATCAGAAAAAAGCATTTGGGACAAATAAATATTGACATAAATGACTTGTCACAATTACTGATTGGAACTGATATTAATAAAAACAACAGCTAGCACTATTTAAACTGCATTAAAACGTAGTTTATGCTAAACGTTACAAGGCCGTCACGAACCATTTCGTGACGTGAAATACCGAAAAGAGAGTTAATACAAGATTATTTTTTATGATAAATATGATCTCTTAAATAATACTTAGACCTAATTTTACATAATCACCATTTTTTTAATTTACACTACACCATGAAAAAAACTTTCATTACAATAACTAAAACATTAGTTGTATTCTATCTTGTTTTATGCGGACTTCTATTTTTTTTCCAAGAGAAACTAATTTTCTTCCCGCAAAAATTAGAAAAAAACTATCATTTTAATTTTAACCAAAACTTTAGTGAAATTAATATCAAGTCGTTTGACGGAATTTCACTTCACGGACTTTTATTCAAAGCAGATAGTTCAAAAGGACTTGTTTTCTATTTACATGGAAATGCCGGTTCGTTAATGAATTGGGGAAGAGTCGCAAAAACATATACTGATCTAAACTACGATGTTTTTATACTCGACTACAGGGGCTTTGGAAAAAGTGAAGGATCTATAAACAGTCAAGAGCAGATAATCAAAGATGTCCAGTTTGCGTATAAAGAAATTCTGAAGTTATATGATGAAACTGAAATAATAGTTTTTGGATATTCACTCGGGACCGGGCCTGCGGCAAAAATTGCTTCTAGAAATAAGCCAAAATTATTGATTCTGCAAGCCCCATATTATAGCATGACAGATTTGATGAGTAATTTATATCCTATTATTCCAACGTTCCTTTTGAAGTATAAATTTGAGACGTACAAGTATATTAAAGATTGTGAAATGCCGGTTGTTATTTTTCACGGTAATTTAGATGAAGTAGTTTATTACGGTTCCTCATTAAAACTAAAAGAACATTTTAAAGTTCAAGATACGTTAATAACCTTAGCTGGACAAAAGCACAATGGCATGACAAATAATCCTGAATACAAAATTGAGTTGCAGAAAGTATTAAACCGGTTTTGAAAAAAGTTTTAACTTGTTTTAAATTAGTAATGTATGATTTTCAGTGATAGCCAAATAAGGTTTTAAATCATTATAAAAAATGATATTTTTAGAGTATGAGAACGTTACAAGAAATAAAATCAACTTTGAGTAATCATAAACAGTACTTGTTTGACAATTATCCCATAGAATCATTAGCGATTTTTGGTTCGTATTCCCGTAACGAACAAAACGCAAATAGCGACGTAGATATTATTGTTGAGTTTAACGGCAAAATAGGAATTAAATTTGTTGATTTGGCCGAAGAGATCGAAAATATCATCGGAAGTAAAGTTGATGTAGTTTCAAAAAAAGGTATTAAAGAAAAATACTTAAAAGTAATAGAATCTGATTTAATATATGTCTAAGCGAGATAACCCGAATAAAACAAAACTTCAGTATTAAACGTTTTTTTATCATTTTGTATAAAATAAAAACCAGAAAGTAAAACCATGACACTTTCTTCAAAAGCTAAAAGTATATATTCCCAAATCTCCAAGGAAACCACTAAACTCGGGGATTTGCGGAAAATTGCTAAGGAAATAAAAAAAGATCACGAGTTAGCTATGGAGCTCTGGTCTACCGGGGAGTTTTATCCGCGGCAGTTGTCAATTCTTATCATGGATAAAAAACTTCTTTCACAAGATTTAATTGACGAACTTGATAAAGATATACAGAGTCACGAATACAATGAACGCAATCAACTAACAGATTGGCTGATGGCAAATCAACTCACCAAGGACAAGAAAATTATTGCTCTAATGGAATCCTGGGAAAATAGTACTTCAGCGATTCAAAGGCGCGTTTTCTGGTATTATCAAGCTCGTTTACGCTGGATGGGTAAAACTCCTCCGCCCAATACTAAAATACTGCTTAACTCAATTGAGGAAAAAATCATGAATGAAAAGCCTGAAGTTCAATGGGCTATGAATTTTACTGCGGGACAGATCGGAGTCCGTGAACCGGCACATCGTTCCAGATGTGTTGCTTTAGGTGAAAAATTTGGACTCTACAAAGACGATCCGGTTTCGAAAGGCTGCACGCCTAATTACTTACCTGAATTTATCAGAATTGAAGTTGCAAAGCTAAAGAAATGATTAATGAATATTAATGCAATTAATCTTACAGTCCGATTTTTACTTGAAATATCAGCGTTAATTTCTTTCGGGATTTGGGGATTTAACCAAACTTCCGGGTGGCAAAAGTATTTACTGGCAATAGTAATTCCTTTATTATTTGCAGCACTTTGGGGAATTTTTGCCGTTCCAAATGATCCAAGCAGATCAGGGAGTGCTCCTGTTGTAATTCCGGGAGTTTTCCGTTTGATTCTTGAGTTATTATTTTTTTTCTTCGCAGTTTATTGTGTAAATAATCTTGGATATGTTAAATTAAGTGTAATTTTTGGTGTGATGACTATTTTGCATTACATTGTTTCTTACGACAGAATTGTTTGGCTAGTTTCTAAAAACAACTAAAAATAATTTCATTTAAAGGAGTAACCATGCAACTAGGAAATTTCTCTGTAAGCCTTGCAGTAAAAGATATAAAAGCTTCAAAAGAATTTTATGAAAAACTCGGCTTCAAAATTATTGAAGGAAAGATCGAAGAAAACTGGCTGGTTTTACAAAATGACAAATGTACAATAGGCTTATTCCAAGGAATGTTTGATAAAAATATTTTAACATTTAATCCCGGCTGGGATAAAGACTGCAACACATTGGAATCGTTTACAGATGTTCGCGATCTGCAAAAGCAGCTAAAAGAAAAAGGCTTAAAACTTGAAACTGAAGCGGACGAAAGCACAACCGGCCCGGCAAGTTTTGTTTTAGTTGATCCTGACGGAAATCCAGTTTTAGTTGATCAGCATGTATAAAATGAATACTGAAGAATTAGTAAAAGAATGGTTTGAAAAATGGGAAAAGGGTGATTTTCTAAATTTGCCAATTTCTGAAAACTTCAAGCATACAAGTCCGTTTGGCACAATTGACGGCAAAAAAGCATATCTGGATTTAGTAAAAGAAAATAAAGATAAATTCCTTGGGTATGTTTTTAAATTACATGATGCTTTTTATGAGGAAGATAAAGCTTGTGTCCGCTATACAGCAAAACAATCAAATGATTTTTCTTTAGATGTAAGTGAATGGTATTACGTAAAAGATAATCTAATTGAAAAAATTATTGCCTATTACCATATTGGCGAAATAAAAGAAGAAAGAAAACTTAGTGAGCCAGAATAAAAGGTTATAAAATGATCAAAAAATATCGATTAATTTGAAAAAGAAAAAGTTGGTGCGGGAAAAATAATTCAAAGTTTGTTTTTTTGAGAGTTTGCGGGCAAGTTTTTTAAGGATATAGATGACAGCAAAAGAATATATAAATGAATTAAGTAATTTCAAAAATGAAAAAGAGCTTAATAAGGTTGACAAATTCTTTAAAGGAAACGACGGGTTTACTAAAGCTTTTGGTGTAAAATTTGGTAATGTTTTCAAATTAGCAAAAAAATATGAACTAATGAGCATTAAGGAAATTAATAAACTTCTTGATAGTGATTATTACGAAATACGGATGGGAGCGGTAAGTATAATGGGATACAAAACCCGCTTAAAAAAAACATCTGAAGAAACAAAAAGAGAATTATTCGAACTCTATTTGAATAGGCATAATAGATTAAATAATTGGGACTTTGTTGATAGAGCTTCATACGATGTTATTGGTGAATACTTAGTTGATAAACCGCGTGAAATATTGTACAAATTAGCCAAATCGGATAATATTTGGGAGCGCCGTACGGCAATAGTCAGTACATACGCATTTATAAAAAGAAATGATCTTGTAGATACATTTAAGATAGCTGAAATTCTGATAAATGATAATGAAGAATTGATTAACAAAGCAGTTGGAAGTTGGATTCGTGAAGCCGGGAAAAAAGATGAAAATTCTTTAATAAACTTTCTAAATAAACATGCTTCTATAATGCCTCGAGTAACATTAAGATATGCGGTTGAAAAATTGGATAAAGAAAAAAAAGATTTTTATATGAATCTTCGATAAAGAGAAAAACACAAAATTAGTTTGAACAAATTTCAATAATATTGGAGAAACAATGATCAAAAAAAATATTGATGAATTTGAAAAAGAAAAAGTTGGTGCGGGAAAAAACACTTACAAACAAGTGTTAATTAGTGATGATGTAGCTCCAAACTTTGCGATGCGAAGATTTATTATTGAACCTGGCGGTGAAATGCCTTTTCACAAAAACTCAGTTGAACACGAGCAATTGGTTTTGCGCGGAAAAGCAGAAGTAAAAATAGGTGACAAAATTTTAGAAGTTAAAAAAAATGACGTGGTTTACATACCAGCCGAAGTACCCCACTACTACAAAACAATTGGTGACGAACCTTTTGAATTTATCTGTGTTGTTCCAAACAAAGAAGATAAAATAGAAATAATCGATTAAAAAAGATTATTCATCATGTAACGATTCAACCGGATTAACAGTTGCCGATTTGTATACATAAGAAAAAACCGTAATGATTGTAAAGATCAATGAAATAAAACCAGTAATAGCAAATAACCAGAAATCAATATTGATTTTATAGTGAAAATTCTCTAACCAATTATCTAAAACCAGAAACGAAATAGGCCACGCAACAATATTTGCAACTACTACTAACTTCACTAAACCCGAAACCATTAGAATTAATATTTGTATTACAGAAGCGCCCAATACTTTTCTAATACCAATCTCTTTAGATCTTTTTGATGCTGCATAAGTTGTTAATCCAAGCAGACCAAGACCTGTAACAAATATTGCAAGCAAAGAAAATACGGTCAATAGACTCTTTGTCCTTTCTTCGGATTCATAAAGTTTTCTATTATCGTCATCGAAGAAAGTATATTTGAATTCTTTTGCTTCCGAATATTTTTTCCAAACATCTTCGATGTATTTTATTGAATTACTCAACCCGGTTTTTGAAATACTCACAGAAATATATCTTTCACTTACTGATCTGTCCGATAAATGAATTACTAAAGATTGAATATCGTTGTGCAGTGATTCAAAATTGAAATCTTCCAAAACACCTATAATTTGATAAACTGCTGGGCCTCCGCTTTCGTATCTTACTATATTTTTACCGATAGGATTACCTTTTATTCCCAGAGTTTTTAGAGCAGTTTCATTTAATACAATTGCAGTGGAATCTGTGATTCTATCTTCCGAAAAAAACCTGCCTAATTTCAGCTTCATTTCAAAAACATCAGTAAAGCCATTATCTGAACTTAAAAACCTCATAGGGAAAGATTGGTCCGAACCGCTGTCGGCATATTTATAAGGGTATAAAGGATAGAATTTGCCGGGCAAAGTGCTAGAATTGGAGACAGCATTAATGTTGGAATTTGATGACAGCTCATTTGTAAAATTATAGACACTACTATTTAGATTATTAGACTTATCAATCACTATTACATAATCTTTGTTGAATCCTAAATTTTTATTCAGAATAAAATCAATTTGCTGATTTGTCAAAATCGTCGATATTATTAAAAAAATGCACACACTAAATTGAATGATGACCAGACTGTTTCTAAAAAAAGAACCGGTTTGATTAGATAAACTTTTAATTGGGTTAAGTTTTGATAAGTAGAAAGAGGGATATAATCCTGAAAGTAATGCTAATATAACAGTAAATAATAAAATTATGGGAATAACCCACAAACTATTTAGATAATTTTCTGAAAGCTGAATATTAAATATTTTCGTGAAGAATGGGCTAGAAATCTCAACTAAAAATAAAGCTATTAAAACAGATGGTAAAGTCATCAAAAAAGTTTCAAAAAAGAATTGTTTCACTAACTGTAATTTTGTAGAACCAAGTGTTTTTCTTATCCCAATTTCTTTTGAACGTTCAATTGACTTAGCTGTTGATAGATTAATAAAATTGAAACAAGCAATTGCAAGGATAGAAAAAGCAATTAGAATAAAAGCATAAACATAAGTAATTCTTCCACCTGCCGGATTACCGTTTGCGTCAAATTCTGTATAAAGATGTATATCACTTATTCCTTCAATAATATATTTAAATGTTATTCCTTGTTCATCCAATTGATCTTTTGAAAGATTTATAGCCCTTCCAATTTCGGAATATAGATAAGGCTTGAATTTTGAGTTAATTTTTTCTTCAAAAAGTTTTTTATCAGTGCCTTTCTCTAATTTGAAATAAGTAAAAACGTTCTGTAGATACCAAGACTTTGTATTAGAAATTGGGTGTCCATATATTGAAGAAAGTAAGTCAAATTGGAAATGCGTGTTTTGAGGTAAATCTTTTACAACTGCCGTTACTAAATAATTATTATTTTCACTCTCTAATACTTTTCCAGTGGGATCTATATTACCAAAATATTTTTTCGATATTTTTTCAGTCAGTATAATTTTATTAGGTGAGTTTAGGGAATTCTTTAAACTTCCGTAAACAACTTCTAAACTTATTACATCAGTAAAAGTAGAGTCAACAGAATAAAAGTTTTCCTCATCGAAAGTCTTGTCAACATAACGTAAAGAAACGGATTGGTGCTTATTGAACCTTGTTGAGCTTATAACTTCAGGAAAGTTTTCCAGCAAAGCACTAGAAAGAGAAGGGGAGGAATATGAAATGTTAACAACATTGTTTGGAAATTTTCCGTAAAATCTGGCGCGGTAAATATTTTCATAATCATCAAAACCGGTTTCATAATTAAGTTCGCTAAAAACAAATAGCGCTATCAAAAAAAAAGATGTTATTCCAGTTGCAAGCCCTGCAATATTTATAAATGAAAAAAATTTGTGCTTAACTAAATTTCTAATAGCGATGTTGAAGTAGTTTTTTATCATCATTTTCCCTAAAGTTTAAGGAGATATTAGGTCAATTTCTATACCAAGCTCTTTTTTCTTAAAAAAGGTTATAATTATTCTGAATATGTTCGAATATAGTCATAGTAGTTCAAATTCGGACATTAAATCACTTATAAACCTTTTGAATTCATTTGTGTTGTTCCAAATAAAGAAGATAAGATAGAAATAGTTGAGTAGTTTTTACCTGCTAAGAGGTTACGAAATTATTAATACCTTTGATTAATGAGTAATTCTCCTTTTCTTTGCATCAATTTGAATTTTGTTTTTAACAATGCCAATATAATTTTTAAATCATGAAACTGATCCTATCAATTATCATCTCGTTGTTTTCTCTGGTATTTTCACAAGATTACGTAATTACAGAATATAGAAATCAAGATCAGCTTGCTAATCAAAACTTTTTTGACGGTACAATTGGGCCCGAAGGAAAACTCTATTTTTTAGCCAGAAATGATATAATAAGTTTTGACGGAACAGAATTCAAATCAGTCATTTCGATAAACTCTAAATTTCGAACTTCTAATAATATTGTAAAAGATGAATCCAATAACATTTGGTTTTTTTCGGGTAATGAAAACTCTTACTTAATTAAATATGACTCCAAAGCATTTACAAAAATTAAATTTCCTAAAAATATTCCTTTGGTAAAATCATTTGCTGTTTTTAAAGGGAATGTATTTTGCGGCACCGACAAAGGTGAGATATATATTTACCAAAACAGTAAGTGGAAAAAAACTAAACTGCCTAATGAATTACTTGGATCTGAAATAACCCAACTCAGAGTAATTGATGGAAAACTATTTATCAGCACTACTACAGGTATGGGCTTTTATGATGATTTTTTATTGTCATCTTTCAACAGCATAACAAGAAAACCGGTTCATGGCTTTTGTTACGACAATAATGAAAAAATGATTTACTCCTTAATGAATAAGGCAATTGGGCTTTATAAAAACGGTAATTTCAAATTATTCCAAAATAATATTGATGTGGTCAATGCCAATCAATTTAACATTTACATCAATCAAATTGGTGAAACAGAAATAGCATTCGGCACCGGTCACTCACATTATATTTTTGATATTACAACCCAGAACTTCGAGCTGCTCAACAATAGATATAAAATTAAAGATTATAACAGTGCTATGGCATTTAAAGACAGGTTTAAGAATATCTGGATAGTATCAATGCTCGGGCTAACTAAAATTACGGAATCTACTTTTACAACATTAAAAAAAGAAGATGGACTATTTGAAAACGATGTAACAGCAATTGCCCAATTTCAAAATGGAGATAAAATTCTCGGCCATAAAAAAGGAATGACATTAATAAAAAATAATAAAATCATAAGAGTCCCAGCTGTTGGAGTAAAGAGTTCGAGAAAGCCGCACATAATGGAATTAGTTGTTGACTCGAAACAGAGGTTATGGTTTTTGATTCAGCACGAAGGAATTGGAAGAATTGATAATATAAATGAACCTCAAAAGGTAAAATGGTTTCGTAATGAAGAATACTTGAATTTCCATTCGATGATAAAATTAAACAATGATGAAATGTTTATTGCCGCAGAAGAAGCTTTCTTAAAAATTAATAATGACAGTTTAAAACTAACCAAAAAACTAAGTGATGATGATTTACAATATCATAGAAGATTAATAAATGTTTCTGATTCTATAATTGCAATTGCCGGGGGCTTAGGCTTGTCATTTTTTAATCATTATCAAAATAAAATAACTGATCGATTTTACAAAAAGCCTTTCAATTTATATGCTGTAAGCAAATATAGAAATTCCCTTCTTGTTGGCGGTAGAGAGGGATTGTTTAAATTCGAAAATGGAGAAATTCAAAAATTTATTGGTTTTGGCAAAGAGATAAATAGCGAAGTTTACTTTATCAATAATGTTGAAAACAAAAATGAAGTATGGATTGGTACAAACAATGGTGTTTATAAATGGAAAGATAATAAGTTAAAAAATCTTCAAACTTTTGATGGCCTTCCGGATAATGAAACAAACAGAAGTGCCTTTGTTTATGATAAACGTTCAGATGAAGTATGGATTGGCACAATCGGGGGGGTGGCTATTTATGATGAGTCAAAAGATATTTATACTAATAAAAAACAAGAGTTAAAAATTGATAGTATTTTTACAAGCAACCAAACTTTTACTGATAGTTTTTACAATATTGAATCAACTGACGGTGAAATAGGA
Organism: Melioribacteraceae bacterium; assembly: GCA_028282005.1. Taxonomy (GTDB): domain Bacteria; phylum Bacteroidota; class Ignavibacteria; order Ignavibacteriales; family Melioribacteraceae; genus JANQIV01. The sequence goes on from JANQIV010000078.1 coordinate 13,274, forward strand.
TTATTTTTTAGCACTATTAGTTTATATAATAATCCTGAAATAAATTATCAAATTACAATTTTTAACGATGATTCAACTTTTACCAAAAATTATCTCACAACTGAAAATAATTATAGAATTCAAAACCTTTCGACTGACAATTATGTAATAGAAATTTCTTCTTTAGACCGGTTTGGAAATAAAAGCGAAAAAATCCCTATTTCTTTGAAAGTAAATAGAAGTTCAGCAGCAGTAAAAGTTACAGCAATAATTTTAGGCTTCTTCTTTTTGGTGATGGTATATCTAATGGTTATAAGAAAAAGGAAAGCTAAGCTTAGTACTGAACAGAGTAAAAATGCATTAATAAGTGAAGAGAAAGCAATATATTCAATAAATTTATTTGGAAATTTAACAATACTATCCAACGATCTTAAACCTATCTTAAATAAGTTTTCACCCCAATCAAAGGAGCTTTTTTTACTTCTTCTTTTAAATTCGATAAATGGCAATAATATAATTAAAGGTATTTCTTCGGAAAAAATGAGCGTTCTGCTTTGGCCTGAATCATCAAAACAAAACACAAAAAATAAAAGAAATGTTGCTGTAAAAAGGTTGAGAGAACTTTTAGCGGAAACTAACTTAGGCGAAGTAATTTTTGAAGATAATAGTTGGTTTTTAAGATTGAATGAAAACATTTTTTGCGATTATTATGAATGGTATTCTTTCAGAAATAAGTTTAACCGCGACGGTTTACAACCGGAGCAAGAAATAACTAAATTTTTGGCTATCGTAAAAAAAGGAAATTTTCTCAATGATGTATCTTACTCGTGGTTGGAAGAAATTACGGCTTGGAGTAATAATGAATCAGTTAGAATTCTTTCGTCATTAATTAGGAATACAGCACTCAAAACTGAATTTAGAATGGAAGCCGGACAAATATTAATTTTAATTGATCCATTAAACGAAACTGAAATGAAGTTTTATTTGAATCTTTTGCACAAAAATGAAAAACACTCACAGGCTGCATACATTTACGATAAATTTAGCGCAGAATATGAGAGTATATTTAGTAAAAAATACAATAAAGATTTGGATGAAATTATTTCCGAATTAAATAAGTAAACTATTTATCGTAATCCTTTCTGTAACCTTACCGTAACCCTTTTGGTTTCCCTTAAAAGTTAGATTCTCATTTTAATATTTACGAATGAGGATAAAAATGAAAAGAACTGTGACAATTTTATTATTTGCATTGACGTTTTTTACACTCAAAATAAATTCCCAAGTTTCAACCGGCGGTATTGCTTTTATAGTTTACAATACTGATGGTGATGATAATTGGGCTTTCGTTGCGCTACAAGATATTCCATCCGGGGAAACTTTAAATTTTACAACTATAGGCTGGGCTGGTTCAGCTTTTTACGGTACGAGTGAAGAAACAATTTCCGTAACAACAACTTCTACTGTTTCTGCAGGTACTGTAGTTTCAGTTAATGGAACCACTTTTTCACCCAGCATAGGTAGTGTTAGCGGTGTTAAATTAACACCTTTTGCCGGAGACCAGATATTGTGTTATCAGGGGACATCAGGAAGCCCTACTTTTATTGCTGCTATTAACGGAGACTATAATAGTCTTGATTATGTGGCTTCGACCGGTTGGAATACTGGAAGTAATTCAAACACTACTTCATCTGCTTTACCTACCGGCTTGACCAATGGAATCAATGCTATTTCCCTTTATCCCGGTGTTTCCGAAGTGGATAATGCAAGGTATAATTGTACTTTAACTTCCGGCACCGGAGCGGAATTGTTAGCCGCTATAAACAATAAAGACAATTGGGTATCAGATAATGGCACAGCTTACGCCAGTCCTTGTACTACTTCTTTTACAGTTACTACACCTGTTCCGGTTGAGTTAATATCTTTTAATGCACTGCTGAAAGATCAAACAATAGAATTAAATTGGGAAACAGCAACTGAAATAAACAATTATGGTTTTGAGATAGAACGCAGCAACGAAAGAGAAAATTGGGAAAAAATTGGTTTTGTAAACGGATTTGGCAACAGCAATTCTCCAAAATCATACAGTTTTATTGATGGCGATGTTGAAGGTGGAAATTATCAGTATAGATTAAAGCAAATTGATTATGACGGTCAATTTGAATATTCCCCAATAGTTGAGATTTCATTCAATAAATCCTTACCAAAAGAATTTGCACTTGATCAAAACTATCCTAATCCGTTTAACCCTGTAACAGAAATAAAGTTTAGAATTCCCGATAATACGAATGTAAGTTTAAAAATTTACGATCTTCTCGGCGGCGTAATTATAGTTTTAGTTGATGATTTTTTAACAGCAGGCGAACATAAGTTTTCTTTTGACGCTTCTGAATTATCGAGTGGCTCTTATTTTTACAAACTCGAGACCCCTAAATATTCTGAAATAAAAAAAATGATTGTATTAAAATAGATTTTTTGTAAATCCTTTTCCGACCTCTCCTTTAAATTAACTCAATTGATTAAGTTAATTTATGAATTCGAAAAAGTTCTGGATAGAGATCACAAATTTGTTGAAATTTAACTATTAATTTTTTCATAAATTCTTATCTTGATAAAAGAGTTTGTGTCTGATTAGAGTTTCATTTCAAGCATGGGGAAATTTCAGAATATGTTTTTCACAAAAGAAAAATTCTTCTATTTAATTTTATTAATTTTTTTAGCCGAAGGTTTATCTGCTCAACAGTCAATTTTAACTCTTGATCCCTCGTTGGGCTTCAAACCTCTTGGAAAATATGTTGAATTCTATGAAGACGTAGAAGGCACTAAAACAATTGAAGAAATATCTTCCCCGGAATTTTCTAAGCAATTTACATTAAGTGAACAAGAGCAACTAGCTTTTGGTTTTACCTCTTCGGTGTATTGGCTCAAACTAACAGTAGAAAACCCTATACACGATTCATACGAATGGATTCTCGAGTTGGGTTATCCGCTTATTGATTATGTGTCACTTTATGTTCCGACACAAAGTGGGGTTTATGCTGAAAAAAGAACCGGTGATCAATATTCTTTTGAAAATAGAGAAATTGAATACCGCACTTTTTTATTTAATATGGCCTCAGAAGCTGATGAAATAAAAACATATTATTTGAAAGTTCAGTCAACTAGTTCGATGAATATCCCGCTGAATTTTTGGAATGAAAAAAGCCTTTTGCACAAAGTTAACACTGAGCTCATAATACTTGGTGTTTTCTTCGGTTCTGTTTTGGTTATGATAATTTACAGTTTTTTCCTTTATCATGGCTTTAAAGATATCTCATACCTTTACTACATGTTTGTACTTCTCAATTTAGGTTTTCTGCTTCTTTCGTTAAACGGATTAGCATTTCAATATGTTTGGCCAAATTGGATTTGGTGGGCAAATGTAAACGTACCTATTTTAGTTTTTGGAAGTTTGATTTCGAATATTCAAGTCAGTAGGTCGGTTCTTTCAATTAATAAAAATTTACCAAAGTGGGATAGAATTTTTGAGGTACTTGTTTATGTATTTGCGTTGATGATTGTTTTGACTTTTTTCTTCCCTTACAAAACAATGATAATTATAGGTAGTATATCAGCGATTGCAACAATTGTTACAATGTCAATTACTGCGGGTATAATGGCGGTTTCACAAAAATATAGGCCTGCATATTTCTTTATTGCTGCTTTTACACTTTTCTTTTTGGGTGCCGTATTATTTGCATTAAAATCTTTAGGAGTAATTCCAAGTAATACAATTACTAATAATTTTTTACAGATGGGTACACTTGCACTGATTCTTGTATTGAATGCCGCAATTCAAGATAAAATAAATATCAACCAGAAAAAGATTTTGAAATCTTTAAGAGAATCTGAAAGAGAACTTGAAATAAAAGTTGCAGAGAGAACAATCGAGCTTGAAAAAAAGAATGTATTGCTTGAAGAAAGAGCCGATGAGCTATCAGTGATAAATCAATTAACCGAAAAAGTAAGTTCTTCATTGAACATACAGGACGTTATGCAGACAGTATGTATGGAGATGGTGAATATTTTTGAGATCAGAAATGCAAGCATTGGAATTTTAGATAAACAAAATACAAAGCTTACGTTGATTGCCTTTCACGCTGCTGATCAAAACGATGAAGATTTAACAGGAACTGATTTAACACTAGAGGGTTATGATTCTCCAAAAATTGCAATGCAATCAAAGGAACCGCTTGCAATTGAGAATGCACAAACAGATGAACGAACTAAACCAATACATGAACTAATGAAACAACGCGGTGTCGGCAGTTTACTTATCGTTCCGTTATATACAAGCAAAGAAGTACTAGGTACAATCGGAATGCCTGCTAAAGATCCCGATTATAAATTTACGCGGCGTGAAATTGAGCTTGCCAAAACTATAGCTTCTCAGTTAGCTACTTCAATTGAAAATGCACAATTGTACTCAACAACTCAAGATACGCTTGAACAATTTGAGCTAGCAACTAAAGCTGCAAGATTGGGTATTTGGGATTACAATCCGATAACCGGCGACATGGTTGTAAACCAAGGATATGCTGATATACTTGAATATCAACTTGAAGAATTGGAAATAAAATCCAATAGCTGGATTAACCGTGTTCATACCGATGATTTAGAAAGTGTTAAAGTTAAATTAGAGAAACATTTAAACCGTGAAACCGATATTTATCGCAGTGAGCATAGGCTAAAAACAAAATCCGGAAATTATATCTGGATATTGGATATTGGTAGAGTTGTCGAGTTCAATAAAGATGGTTCCCCTGAAAGAGTAATTGGTATTCATATGGATATCAATATGAATAAGGAAATGGAACTGGAATTAATGAGAATCCACAATGAACTTGAAAGTGCCAAAGAAGATGCGGAAGCTGCTGCTGAAGCTAAAAGTCATTTTCTCGCGACAATGTCTCACGAGATTAGAACTCCGATGAATGCAATTATCGGACTAACAGCGCTAGCATTAAGGACTGATCTCGATCCGAAGCAGCTCGATTATTTAACAAAAATACAGAAGTCGAGTAAAGCATTGCTCGGAATAATAAATGATGTGCTTGATTTCTCAAAAATTGAGGCGGGTAAGTTAAAAATTGAATATGTCAATTTTGACCTCGAACAAGTAATGTCAACCGTGTCAAATTTTATATCTCAAAAAGTTTATGATAAAGGTTTAGAGCTTTCTATTAAAATAAGCAAAGATGTTCCGTTTAATTTAATTGGCGACCCGTTGAGACTTGGACAGGTATTAACAAACTTCTGCAGCAACGCAGTTAAGTTTACCGAAAAAGGTGAAGTAATAATTCACGTTGATGTAGTTGAAAAAAGAGAACAGGAAGTTAAACTTCTCTTTAAAGTTGAGGATACGGGCATTGGTTTAACGAGAGATCAAAAGAATAAATTATTCAAACCTTTTACTCAAGCTGATTCGTCAACAACCAGAAAATACGGCGGTTCAGGCTTAGGTTTGGTTATTAGTAAAAATCTTGCTGAACTCATGGACGGTGAAGTTTGGGTTGAAAGCAAGTATGGTGAAGGAAGTACTTTTCATTTTACGGGCTGGCTGGGAGTTCAAAAAGAACAAAAAAGAAAAGAATATAAGCCCTCTACTGATTTGCAGAACCTAAAAGTGCTGGTTTGCGATGATAATAAATCCGCTCGCGAGATTTTAAAATATGCTTTGGAATCTTTTACATTTAATGTAACAACTGTTGAATCGGGAAAAGAAGCAATTGAAGTTTTGGAAAAAGAGAAGGACGAACCATATGAATTAATTTTGATGGACTGGCAAATGCCTTTTATGAATGGATTGGCTGCTTCTAAAATTATTATGAATAACGAAAATATTAAAACACCGAAGATTATAATGGTTACTGCTTTTGGAAGAGAGGATATTGCAATTGACGCACAAAATATTGGTATCGAAGGATTTTTGGTAAAACCGGTTGCATATTCGATCTTATTTGACACTGTGATGGAAGTGTTTGGTAAAGAAATTCGAGCAATCAGTGAAAAGAAAGAAGAGAAATCATTATATCAAAAAGAAATTGAAAAAATACGGGGTGCGGAAATATTATTAATCGAAGACAATGATATTAATCAGCAAGTAGCAATGGAAATGCTTATTGAAGCAGGATTTAATGTTGATATTGCTGAGAATGGTGAAATAGCTCTCGAAATGATAAAAACCTCGGGTCGGCCAAGTAAATACGACATTGTTTTTATGGATTTGCAGATGCCTGTAATGGATGGTTACACCTCAACAATAGAAATTAGAAAATTGAAAGATTATGATACTCTCCCAATTGTGGCAATGACAGCTGATGCGATGACAGGGATTAAAGAAAAATGTCTTCAAATAGGTATGCAGGGTTTTATTTCAAAACCAATTAATCCGGACGATGTCTTCAAATCATTGACAAATTGGATTGATTCAGATAAAGTAAGTCGTAAGCAAAAAGAAATAAAAACCGCAAAAGTACAGAAGCAAGAAAAAGTGAATTTACCGAATCTAAAAAATGTTAACATCAGTGAAGGAGTTCATAGGCTTAGTGGTAATAAAAAGCTTTATGCAAATCTAATTGAAAAATTCTACAAAAATAATTTTGATGTTATTGATTCGATTCATGCTTCGATAAGAAATGAAAACCTAGAAGAGACAATTAGGCTTGCTCATACAATCAAAGGGGTTGCGGGCAATCTCGGAATGAACAACTTGTACGAAATATCAAGACAACTTGAAGAAGAACTGAAAAAAAATAATAATTCCGATGGAACATTAAAATTATTTGAAGAAGAAACTGAGAGCATTTTAAGCGAAATTAAAAACTGGATTGATTCAAAAGAAGTGAAGAATGAAAAGATTGAAGAAGGCGATTTAGACGAAAAGAAATTGAATTCTTTAATTAAAGAGTTGAGGAAAATGCTTGAAGAAAATAGTTTTAGCTCACAAAAAAAATTAAATAAAATTTTGGAGTTGAAAGGTATATCAAATTTTCAAACATTGCTTAATCAAATTTCAGAATTTATTGAAAACTTTGATTTTGATTCTGCTTTGAAATTACTCAATGAGCTGTCGTTAAAAGTAAATAAAAAATAAATCTTTAAGAGGTATTAATGGAAAATCCGACTATTTTAATAGTTGATGATGCTCCGGAAAACATTACTATTTTAGGAGAAGTATTATCTGATTATAATCTAAAAGTAACAACAAATGGTGCTAAAGCATTGGAAATAATAAACTCCGGTACCAAGATTGATATGATTTTACTTGACGTGGTAATGCCAGGCATTGATGGTTTTGAAGTTGCAAAAACAATAAAAGAAAACCCAGTTCATTCTAATATTCCAATAATTTTTGTAACTGGTGAAAAAGACGTTAATAGTTTTATTCACGGCTTTGAATTAGGAGCTGAAGACTATATTACCAAGCCATTTGACGCAAATGTAGTTAAAGCTGCTGTGGAAAGGAAATTGGGTGGAACTCAAAGTAATTAAAAAAGGGAAGTGAATGCAGAATGCTACAATTTTAATAGTCGACGATGCTCCGGAAAATTTATCAATTCTTGGTGAGCTTTTAAGTGATTATAGCGTTAAAGTGGCTAAAGATGGAAAAAAAGCTTTGGAAATTGCGAATTCTTCTCCACAGCCGAATTTAATTTTGTTGGATATTGTTATGCCGGGGCTAAACGGATTTGAAGTATGCAAAAAATTAAAGCAAGATGATAAAACATATGATATCCCCGTAATTTTTATGACTTCATTAAATGCAACCGAAGATAAAGTTAAAGGATTAGAAGTAGGAGCAATAGACTATGTAACAAAACCGATTCAAGGAGCCGAATTACAAGCCAGAGTTCAAAATCATCTCACTCTTCATTACTTACAAAAGGAAATGAAGATTATTAATAAAACCCTTGAAGACCGTGTTAACCAAAGAACTGAAGAATTAAAAATAGCCAAAGAAAGAGCAGAAGAATCTAATAGATTAAAATCTCATTTCCTTTCTTTGATGAGTCATGAGTTGCGTACGCCAATGAACGGTATTTTAGGATACTCGGAAATTCTAAGCCTTGAACTTGAGCACTCACATTTAATCGAATACGCAGAAGGGATTTATGATTCCGGTAAAAGATTGAAAGATACTTTGAATTCCATTATTAATCTTTCGAGACTTGAATCCAATAAAAGAGAAATCTATTTGAGCGACGTAAACATTGTTGAACGCACAAAAGCTATGCTCAAAAGTCACGATAAAAGTGCAAAAAAGAAAAATATAGCTTTGAAGTTTGCTTCATCAGATGATGAAATAATTTCTCAAGTTGACAAGACTATGTTTGATGTTGTTATAAATAACATAATTGACAATTCTATAAAATATACGCGAGAAGGAAATGTAACTGTCCGTATTAGAAAAGAAAAAATTAAATCTGAAAGTTTTGTATTGATAGATATTGAAGATACCGGAATTGGAATTCCCAAAGATAAATTCGATCTTATCTTTGAAGAGTTCAGACAAGTTGATGAAGGACAGGGCAGAAACTTTGAAGGTGTCGGATTAGGTTTGGCCATTACCAAGAAATTTGCCCAAAAATTAAATGGGGAAGTTCTAGTTGATAGCGAAATTGGCAAAGGATCTGTCTTTACTGTAAAACTCCCAATTGAAGATATTGTTGAAATGCCTGTTCCAACTAAAAAAGCAGCAAAATCTAAAACAAAAGTAGTCGATAACAAAACAATGCTTCTTGTTGAAGATGAAGATATTACAATTAATGTTACAAAACTCTTCCTCAAAAAGTACGGTACACTCGAAGTTGCAAGGAGCGGTGAAGCTGCACTGGAAATGACAAAGCAGAAACAGTATGACATTATTTTAATGGACATCAACTTAGGCAAGGGATTGAATGGATTAGAAACGACTAAAAAAATAAGAGAAGATAAAAATTATAAAGACACACCGATTATAGCGGTAACAGCTTATGCTTTGGATAGTGATAAAGAACAATTCTTAAAAGAAGGTTGCTCGCATTACTTACCAAAGCCATACAATAAAAAAGATTTATACGAAATAATAGATAGCATCTGGAAAAAATAATTTAAGCAATGCCTTTGAGAATTTTTTCCCAAAGGCATATTTAATGAAAAGGATCTAATTTTCTTTCATCATTTTATCTTTCACTTTACCTAGCTCATCCCAATTCATTTCTGCGTTTTTAATATAATCTTTTGCATTCTTGTTAAAGGTTTCCGAAACACTTTTGTTGTAGTTCAAATACAGTTTGTTATCAATGATAGTCCAGGCTGCAGGATCAATTTCAGCAAGATAATTTTTGCTAACAGCATAAGTGCAGAAGCCACCATACTGAGGAACAAACTTTCCCGGATTTTCTTTGAACATATTTAAATGTTCTTTGCTAGAGAAATTCCAAGTTGCGTCCATTAATTTGAGCGAATATTTTTCGTTGCCCATAACGGCTTTTCCTATTGTGAAATATGCAACCGGGTCATAACCTTCAATAGCAATATCATAACTATTTTTGTTTATTTTCATCATTTTGCTGTCGGACATCATGTCATTCATCATTTCTTTCTTTATCGAATCCTTTTTCATTTTATCTTTTTCCTGCCCGATTGCTTCCGACGATAAAACAAATAACAATACCACTGCGCTTAAAATTATTTTTTTGAAAAGCATAAATACCCCTATTTTTTAATTATTAATTTGTGATTGTAAATTTAATGTGGAGTTATCACAAATTAATCACGGAAGTATAATGAATGATTAATTATTTATACTTATTCAAAAATTCTAAAAGTGATTTCCAGTTTTTTTCATCCTCATTCAAAATTGAAGATCCGTGAAATCCTTGTTTAGCCTTAAAATAGACTTTATCATTAGAAGGAATTAATTCAAATAATGGTTTTGTCATTTCTTCTTCCGCGTCACTTTGACCACTGGCAATTAAGACCGGCTGCTTAATTTCCTTTGCCCATCTACTTACCATTGTTGTATCTTCGTCGTTATACTCTCCGGGTGAGTAAGACACCACACCATCAACTTTATCTCTCATTTCATTCGCTAATTTTAAGACATAAATTGAAGTAATGGAAGAACCCAATGCAAAAACTTTTCCGCCATAATTATTTTCTGTAACCCAATTAACCGACGCTTGCAAATCTTTGTAAGAATCATTTATCATTGGCCAAGACCTTTCTCTCCAAGCCTTTGGCTTGTTCCGGTATTGCGGATAAGAATCAATTACTTCATAAGCGCCGTATTTTCTACCTGTTTTGTTATCCACTAATCTTGAAGCGCGTTCTCTTCCGCCCCAGCGTGAATCCACTGCAAGTACATTGTAGCCTTCACTTTGTAATCGCGGTGCTATCTGTCTGTACTGCCCACGGCTTGAAGCCGAACGATGAAACAAAATAACCATTGGATTATTTTTGCTTTTTGTGGAATATAAATCAGCAGTTATTTCTAAATCGTCTGTACTTTTGTAAGAAATTGTTTTAAATGGAAAGTGAAAAGGGTCGTCCGGAAATTTAATTGACAGTTGATTATCGGAATTTATAAGCTCGTCTAATTTTAATAACGACAAACCATAGCCGGCAGCTCCGTAAAAGTATCCGGTAAACTGTGCGGGTTTACCGCCGTCTGGGAAGAAAGGATATCTTTCCATTTCCCAGTAAAATTGATTTTTTTTTTTCGTCCCTTTTTTGATTAAGTCATCAATCAACAATTTTGCAAAATTTAGATTCTCTTCTTTTCTGTTGATGTAAAACAAATTCATAAAATAGTCGGCAACGGACGCTGTCCCAAACCTTTTATCTCTGTAAAATTCTACTTCGCCGAATTTAACCTCACTTGGTAATCCGGGCATTCCTGTTTGTTTTAAGCCGTCAGCTACTTTTTGTAGTTTTTCAAAATATCTATAATCATTTGTTACTTCCCAAAGTTTGTAATATAGCCTGGCTGTACCTGCTCCGCCATGTGCCCAGCCAATGTCGTATTGACCAAGCCAATGCTCGAGGGGAAATCCGTACGGAATTAAAAAAGAATTGTTTGTTGTATCGGCTATTGATTCCAGATAATTATAGGCTTCTATTGCGGTATTCAAATAAACCGAATCTTTGGTTGTTTCAAAAAGTTCGGCAAAGAAATACCCGATTCCTGAATTTCCGTGCGAAAAGTTCGGAAGTATAAAATCTTTATCTTCGCGGAATTTCCAAACCCAGCCTTTTTCAGATTTATCCGCGCGTTCGATTAATCCTGCTGCTATCTTTTTCACAAATTCCAGAGTAGAACTTAATTTGTAGTATTTGTAATAATCCAATAAATACAAAGCAGTTCCTGTACTTCCGAAAAGTACATCATTATATTTTCCGTAATTCACTCTGCCGTGTTCTTCAATACTAATTTCTTTTAACAGATTTACAATTGCTTTTTCGCCGTCAGCGTATTTCATATCTTCTGTAGAATCATGAAGTTTTCTCAAGGTAAAACCCACCCCTGACAATCCCCCGTAAAATGTGTGCGGATTTCTTAGAGAATCGGTTCTTTCCTTGTTTTGGGGAATTATTGAAAGTAGATATTCACCACCTTTAATTGCTTGATCTAAATATCTTTTGTTATTTGTAGAATTATATAATTCCAAAAAGAAAAGAACTTTTCCGGCAACGCCTGATGAAACAGAAAAAGAATAAGCCTCAGGTTTTAAATTATCATCGGGCCAAATTTTGTCGGGATTATTTTCAGTGGTTGAAATTATCCATTCTGCTGCATCAATTGCTGTGTTTAGATACTCTCTATCTCCAGTAGTTCTATTATATATTACTTTATTTTGAGAGCAGTTCACCAAAGACACAAAAAGTAAAAATAGCAAGATTGATTTTGCGTAAAACATTTTTCCCCCGTTTATTAAAAAATGAGTTACGAAAATATTGGATTTTCGGCAGGATTCGACCTATCTAATTATTTGACACATTAATTTCAGAGTTAATGTACTCCGAAGGGGTAAAACCGGTATGTTTTTTAAATGCCCGATTAAAAGAGCTTTTACTGTTGAAGCCTGACTCATAAGCAACATGTAAAAGTGTGAATCTATCTTTATCATCCGATGATAAAATCTCTTTAGCTTTTTCAATTCTGAATTTATTAATGTAATCGTAAAAACTAATTCCAAGTTTGATATTGAGGGTTTGTGAAATACTATGTTGACTGACTTTTAATTTTTCAGAAAGGTCTTTTAACTTAATTGAATTATTTAAATAGGGTTGCTCATCAATCATTAAGTTGATAAGGCTTAATTTTATTCTCTCCATTTCGTCATCAGTTATTTTTGATGATTTATATTTGTCGTATTCTTTTTTGAACTGTGGGAATAATCTTTCCGGATATTTTATTGCCGCAAACGCGATAGAGTAATTTATTATTACAGTAATCAGCAATCTTATGTTTTTTAGCAAATGTCTGCCGGTTTGCCCAAGTTTGATCATTACCAAATAATAAACATCATAAATTTGCAGAAGGGCTACAGCAACGAAAAATATTTTCAGCAAAAGCAGCTGATTTTTTCGTGTTTCCTTTGAGCCGTTTAACTCAACAATTTTATATTTATAAATTAACACTCCTGTGAAAACCAAATAAGCGATTGTCTGCACTCTTAAAAGAACCGGTATTAAAAGAGCAAAAATATTTGTTTCGCTCGAAGGGACAAAGTCATCAAGATATGATATCTTTGCTGACCAGCCCACAAATATATATTCACTATTAACAAAGATATAAACTAGAAACGGAATTAGATGAAGTAAATCAGTTTTCGAAAATTTGATATTTTCATACAATGAAGATCTTATGTAAAAGTAAAATGCCGGTCCCCACAAGTACCATAAACCATAAGACAGGAAAAGATAGTGAGGGAAAACTCTGTAAAAATCAATGTGTGTTAAAAATCTTTCGGTTAAAACAGATGTGATTATTAAAATTAGAAAAGCAAGGAGCCCGTTCGAAAACTGGCTCCCTTTTTTTTGAAAAATTAAAACAACAAAAAGAAGAATGCCCTGCAATGCCGCAGCACCAAAAACGAAATACCATAAATCAATTTGTTGTGTATTCAAAACGAATTAAATTTTTATCTCCATGAAACAAGTATAACAGAATAAACTAAAACCACAACTAAATGATAAAATACGTTTATCATAAGTAATTTCATTGGCTTGCCTTCGAACAAATTATTTATGTAAAAAGTGCCTGCTGTAAATCCGAGCCAGCAAAGTGCCGCGATCATTAATCCGTCGACTATTGTAGTTGCGCCAACAAACCAAATAATCCTGGCCAATGCGTAGGCAACTATAAAATTAGCGACAATGGTTAATCCGTACGTTTTGCCGGGATTGAAATCTTTTTTGATTTCTTCTTCGGTTTTGCCAACTGCCGCCATCCAAGCTTTACCAAAGATTGGTCCATACCAAAGAAATCCTATCAGCATTGGCACTAATGCGCAAACAAGTACAGCTAAATAATTAACATTACCCATAAATCCCTCCATTAATTTATGATTGGTTGTTTAATTAATCTTGGTACATTTTTACTACTGAAATTCCGTCGTCCAACATGTAACCGCGGAACATACCGCCGGTATTAAAAGGCATTGTTACATTGCCGTATTTATCAATTGCAATTATACCGCCCGTTCCGCCAAGGTTTTCAAGCTTGCCGTGGATAACACTGTCTGCAGCTTCTTCTAAACTTAAATCAGCATATTCAACTAGAGCTGCAATATCTTTTGCAACTGAAAGGCGTATAAAATATTCGCCGTGCCCGGTTGCAGAGATTCCGCAAGTGCTATTGTTTGCATAAGTACCAGCACCTATTATCGGTACGTCCCCAACTCTGCCGTATTTTTTGTTTGTCATTCCGCCGGTTGAAGTTGCTGCTGAGATGTTCCCGTTCTTGTCTAAAGCAACGCAGCCGACTGTACCGTGTTTATCTTCATTTTTTTCTTTGCGTTCATTCGCTTTTGCTCTTTGAAGCGATTGCCATCTTCTTTCTGTGAAAAAATATTTTTTATCGACAAATTCGAATCCGTTTTGCTCTGCAAAAATTTCAGCACCGTCACCAACCATCATAACGTGTTTGGATTTTTCCATTACTGTTCGTGCGAGGCTGATTGGATTTTTAACTTTGGTTAGCCTTGCAACCGCACCAACGTTCAAAGTTTTGCCATCCATTATTGAAGCATCAAGTTCGTTGATTTCATTTGCAGTAAACACGGAACCTTTACCGGCATTGAATAAAGGAGAGTCTTCCAAAATGTTTACTACTTTTTCAACGACGTCCAAACTGCTGCTTCCGCTTTTTAGTAAGTCATGTCCAACTTTTAATGCTTCTTCTAATTTTGCTTCGAACTCTTTTTCTTCTTCAGCAGTGTATTGTCCTTTTACAATTGAGCCTGCACCGCCGTGAATAACTAATCCGAATTCTGATTTCTGTTTGGGGCCTGTTTCAACTTCGACTTTACAAGAAACTATTGCTGCGATAAACAACAAAACCAAAAAAGTATTTTTCATCATTTCTTTTCTCCTTTATAAGGTACACCATTGATAATCCAATCCGGTGCAGGAGTACCTTTTAAATGATAATCCATATACTCTTTCATTTTGATTGAGTAATCAAGTTTGTTAGGATATTTACCCAGCCAGTGTGGTTCACCTTCGTAATGCAAGAAAATAATATCTTTACCAAGCCTGCGTAAAGCTAAGTAATATTCAATGCCTTGATACCACGGCACTGCTTCGTCTTCATCGCCATGCTGAATTAAAATTGGAGTATTAATTTTGTCAGCGAAAAATACCGGCGAGTTTTCAATGTATCTTTCGGGGTATTCCCAAAGGCTTCCGCCGATACGGCTTTGAGTTCTTTCATATTGGAATTGTCTTGCTAAACCAGTTCCCCAACGAATTCCACTGTAAGCACTTGTCATATTTGAAACGACTGCCCCAGCAACAGCACATTTAAAAATGTCAGTTTGTGTAACAACAAATGCAGTTTGATAACCGCTCCACGAGTGGCCGTGCAAACCAATTGCGTCCGGATCAGCAATACCCATTTCAATTAGCTTTTGTACACCTGGCACAAGTGATTTTGTTGCTGAGTATCCGGGCCTTCCAATTTCAAATCTTATGTCGGGATAAAACACAACGTAATCATCGCCGAGGAATACCGGAATGTTTGGCCTGTGGTTTACTACTACATCCGGGAATTCATACATTCGCGGAGAGAAAAATCTATAGTAATATATGAAAACCGAATACTGTTTATTTGGATCATAGTTCTCAGGTTTATAAACTACACCTTGTATCGGAACGCCGTCAATATTAAGCCAATCAATTAATTCAGGTTTTCCCCATTTGAATTTCTCAACTTGTGATTGGAAATTGGTGAGCCTTTTTACATCTCTAAAATCATCCCCTTTGATCCAGAGGTCAGGGAAAACATCAAACGATTCTTTTGTGAAAAGTATTTTGTTTGCTTTTGAAGCTTTTGCCAATAAAGTGACAATTCCATTTTCTTCAATGTGCTCTGATAGTTTTTTAGATTTCAGATTTAATGAATACAATGCTGTAAACTTTTTCATATCATGATAAGCTCTGAGTAAAACTGTCTCATCATTATTGAAGTACTTTTTGTTTTTGTCAAGCTTTCTAATTCTGAATTGATATTTGTTTTCTCTGCCAAAATTTTTAGTAATGTTTTCAGCTTTACCATCTTTGGTGTTGAATTTCCAAATATCAAATTTATCATAAATTAAGAATGCTTTGTCTTCATCAATCCATCCGCCAAAACCGTAACTGTCTGCTTCAATTGGGCGATCATTATCTTCGTCGTCGAATTGAACATCAAGTTTTTCTGTTAAGTTAATTGCTTTATTTTTTTTGATATCAAATAAATACCAGTGAGGTAATTTGTAATAAACAACATACTTTCCATTCGGTGATAGCCTTCCGTTCTCTCTTTGTTTTTCTGTTACCTTGGCTCTTTCTCCGGTTTTGAGATTTACAACATAGTTATCATATTTCATAGATTCCCAGGTACTCTCCCAAAGGTGGGGTACATTTGTATAAGCAAAAACGTAATCAGGATTTTCAGTAAATCTAACATAAGGTAATTCTTCATCGGTTAGCTGAACGCTTTTATTGGTATCGAAGTGATAAACTACGGGGAAAGTTTGTTTCTTATTATTTTTCCATTCTTCAATTTCATTAGTTTTTATACGGGGATCTTTCCAATGCCAAACATGACCTTCAACATTTTCAAGTATTCTATCAACATCGTATAATCCGGCTTCAGTAGTATCTTTTTCTTTTTTCTCTTCCCTTGGTTTATATCCATAAAATAATCTCTTACCGTCCTTTGTCCAGTCGAGGTCATTCTCAGCCGGAATGTACCAGCCTTCATTTGCGGCTTTAGAAGTAGCTAATTTTTTAACTGCACTGTCCCACAAATATAAATCTGCTTCACTTGTTTCTTCGTCTTCCAAATATGATTTTACATAAGCCAACTTGCCCGACTTATGCCAGGAAAGGTTTGTATAATAAGCAGCAGAGTCTTCATCAACAGTTACAGTTTCATTTCTAGAAAGATCGTATAAATACAATCCGTTGTTTGCATTTGTATCATTTACGGAATAAGCAAAGTAATTTGAAAGACTGTCAAATGCAGTATTTGCAACCCATTCAATTTGGGTGTTTTCTTTATTTTGCAAATTATAAAGATAAAGGAGTGAGCCCAGCTTTTTCTTTTTAGATTTTTCTTTTGAAGTATCTTTCGCAGTGTTTGAATAATATTTGAGTGATAGCCATTTTGAATTTTTGCTGATGGCAAAACTTTTAACTTCATTAAATAAAAGCGTGTCGCCGTTTTCTGTGTTTAATAAAACAAAATCATTTTTGTAGTTTTTTTCCTTTTTCTCTTTATCCAAATAATCTTGCTCAATTAAAAAACCAACCCACTTTTCATTATCTGTGAATTTGGGTTTGCTGCCTCTTGTAAATTGGTATTTATTTTCGTTATTTGTCGATTGAATAACTAAGTCGGCATTTCCCCTATCAGGCTTTGAGTTGAACGCTATCCAATTACCGTAATTTGATATTATCGGTTCTTTGATTTGCCTGAATTGCATAGCATCAACAAAAGTCATTGGTTTCTTTTGTGAATTAATTTGGATTGAAAGAATTACAAAAAATAGTGTACAATAAATTGCAGACAGTCTTAATTTCATATTAAATTGGTTTCCTAAATATTGTGGTGAGATTTGTTTGAAAATTATTTGAAGTAAATTATAAAAGCAAATAAAAACTGGAGTATAAATGAATAGAAAAAATGTATTATCCGGATCAAAGTTTGAAGAATTAATTGGTTTTTCAAGAGCAGTGAGAATTGGCAATATCATTGCTATTTCAGGAACAGCACCAATTAACAAAGATGGAAAAACAGAGGGTATAGATAATTTATACATTCAAACAACTCGATGCTTAACAATAATTAAAAAAGCAA
This sequence comes from Melioribacteraceae bacterium, assembly GCA_028282005.1. Classification (GTDB taxonomy): domain Bacteria; phylum Bacteroidota; class Ignavibacteria; order Ignavibacteriales; family Melioribacteraceae; genus JANQIV01. Next base: position 30,846 of record JANQIV010000078.1, read on the forward strand.
TTGAAGATGCCGGAGGAAATATTAATAATACAATTCGCACAAGAGTCTTTTTAACAAATATTTCTGACTGGGAAAATGCAGCAAGAGCGCACGGCGATTTTTTCAAAGATATTAAGCCTGCATCTACATTTGTTGAATGCAGCGGCTTAATAAATGAAGAATGGCTTGTTGAAATCGAAGCTGATTGTGTGGTGGATTAGAATTTAAAGCGGGAAATAAAGCAATATTGTCACTCTGAACTTGTTTTAGAGTTTACTTAAAAAGATGCTGAAACGAGTTCAGCATGAAAAACAACTTAACACACTTCGACAGGCTCAGTGTGACTTTTCTTAAAGTATAGTAGTTTCGCTCAAAAACTCTGCAATATTGTCTTTATAAGATCTTCCGGACTCAATACTGTCACCGTTTTTGAGTATGAATTTGTACTTGTTATTTTCCGTAATGTATTTTATAGTTTTAATACAATTCTTATTAACAATCAGCGAACGGTGAATTCTCAAAAACTGTTCAGGATCAAGTTCTGTTTCCAGAGCGTTCATTGTTATTCTGTATATAACTTTTTTCTCTTCTAAATTGAAGTAAACGTAATTACCTTCGGAAGAGATGAAATAAATATCTTCTGTGTAAACCCGTCTAATTTTACCGCTCTCTTTTATTTCAAATTTCTTCGTGTACTTTTCTGCTTCATTGTAATAATCTTTGAGCATGCCGACAAGCTTATTATTGAATTCATTATTCTTTTTCAACTTGATAAAAGCTTTTGCCCTATCCAACGCTTTGTCAAAGCGTTCTTCGTCAAAAGGTTTTAGAAGATAGTCGACTGCATTTACATCGAAAGCTTTAATGGCGTACTGGTCGTAAGCAGTAGCAAAAATAATTATCGGATTGTACGAAATATCAGCGTGAGCCACTACGGCAAAACCGTCGATGTCCGGCATTTGGATATCGAGAAAAATCAAATCCGGTTTTTTGCTGTTAATCTCTTCAATTGCTTCGTTCCCGTTTTTGCATTCCCCGATAATCGAAACATCGTCGTGTGTTTGCAGCAGCTTTATAATTCTTGCTCGGGCAAGCCTTTCGTCATCAACTATTAATGCTCTTACAGACATAAAAACTTTAACTCATTTTTAGTGGAATAATTATTTTGGCAGTAACCCCTTTTTCATCTCCTGGAATCAGTTCAAAAGTTTGATTATCACCGTACAATTTTATTAATCGATCTCTCACATTTTTAATACCAATCCCGTTTCCGTTTTCCAAAACTGATTTGTCTTTCACGCCTTTGCCGTCATCTTCAACAACTAGCATTAATTTTTCTCCGGCCACTTTAGCGCAGACTTGAATTGTGCATTCGTCTGTTTTTTTAGAAAACCCGTGTTTGATAGCGTTTTCAACAATTGGCTGCAAAATCAGATTCGGAACAAGTGCATCGATTGAATCTTCATCAATATCGTAAACTACTTTCAGCCTGTCCTGGAAGCGCACTTCTTCAATGTCCAAATAACTGCGTATGTATTCTATTTCTTCCTTTACGGTTATTGTATGTTTCTGATTTTGCTCTAAAATACTGCGGAGAAGAAAGCCTAATTTTGAAACCATTGTCTGCGCGTGTTTTGTGTTCTCATCAATTAAAGAAGAAATTGTGTGCAAAGTGTTAAAAAGAAAATGCGGATGAAGCTGCATCTTTAAGGCGTTGAGCTGTGCGTTATTTAATTCGTTCAATTTTGCCTGATACTGTTTATAATATTCCAGGGCGATGAATATTCCCACGAGCACAAAATACACAAGCAGACCCGAAAATATTGAAGCAAATATTGAACTCAGCGAATGCCCTTGAAAAGGACTGAACCATTCTTCCCCTCTTAAATAATAAGAGACTGACAGCAATATCGAAGATAAAGTTCTTTGAGCCAAACCGATCAGCATGCCTATCGAAATATGTTTTACAACTTTAACAAGTACTGATCCGTTGCCGTATAAAATATCCCTTGCAATGCGAAACAAAATGGGTATAAAGGCAACCCACAGAAAATTCGAAATTAAGTAGCGCGAAAAGTAAAATATCCAGTTAAAATCCCATTCGGGATTTTCTATAAATAAATATCCGATATAATTTTCAAATACAATTACAGTTGAAATTACTGCTGCAGCGAGTGCAAAATAACGAATCGGTACCGGTAATTTCTCTTTTGTTTTAGCCAAAGAACTCCCCATTCTTTTCGGTAATATTAACAATATTTTTTTCTAATTCATATGAACATCGTGATCAATTCTCAATGGCTGTCTGCAATAACCGCGAATTAGGGTTGTTATTTAGGGGGTAACAATTCTACTAAACTCTGCAGTTACTTACGAAACAGCCATTAATTTGAAATACAATTTAATCGATTAGACACACCAAAATTCTTTGCGGCTTTCTTCCGAGTGATGGATTACATTATTTGTGTTTAAGATTTGAGATGAGAATAAGTCGTGAGGTACGCATAAAAAATTCCCGGTTAAAAGCAGCCGGGAATCAGGAAGTAAAATATTGTTATGGCTATGAGTTAATTTTTGGCGGGTCTTCTTTTTGCCAGCCAAAGGAAATACTAATATTTGTATACTCAACAGTTGATGTCAACTGTGTGACAAATTCCCGATTTCTTGATGCATCCCATGAATGCCCATCAACAAATGCTTTTGCTTCAATTTTAAAATTTAATTTATTGTAATCATTTGATGGTATTAATAATAATTTATTAACTGTATCAGAATAGCTATCATATGCGGATGCAATTTCTAAATCATCCCCATTATCATTAGATAGATTAGTCTTTGATTTCAACTCGTAATTATCTCCTACATCGATAAGGTCCCCTTTTTCATATGGTGGAGCATTATATATTCCTTTTGATTGGTTTATTTTTGCATTGAATAGAAGTTTTAACTTACCTTTACCAAAGTCATCCGGAAAACTTAGTGAATAGCTCTCTTCACTTGAGCTGGTAACGAAACCTTTATTTCCACTGCCGGATTCATCGATAGCCTTCGCTGTCATATCATTCAGATGTCTACTGGTATAATCCCCGGATGAATCACTCTTTATAACTTTGGCCTGATCAGATGGGTTTAACAAAATTGGCGTAGAGCGGATTCCAACGGCTACATATAGACTCTCATGCTCATTATTAGAATTTGGTAGTTTGAAATAACCTCCATGACTACCAACTGTAGTCTTTTGTATTAGGTTGTTTATTCCGCCATTTAGAGTTGACTCCATGTGGCTCTTTAACTGCGGAGGATCTTGAACGGGTTTACTGCCTGCATATTCACTCGATTGAGGATCAAAATTTTTTGTGAACCTTTGAATTACTATATGGCTGTCATCATAATCAACAAGCTTTTCATTTTTGTCCATTGTCCAGGTATGATAATATTTCGACGTATAGCTTTTATGACTTTCTGCGGTTAAATGACTGTTGTTTAATTGCGCAGAAACCGAATCACTCAAATTATATTTTTGATTAAAAACATAAAAATAGAAAAATCCTTTTTTGGGGGATGACTTCATGGATTCAACAATATATTCTATTGAAGCTTCGATTTTTGCCAAACTTCCCATAACTGAATAAGCCCCGTCAGGTAAATCCCAGTTCCAATCACTTGGGGAATCCGGAAAAGTCTGGTACTGGCTTAAAACCATTTCATAAACAGCTTCTCTAAAAAGCTTAACTTGGGATCGCAATTGATCTTTGGCGTTTATTAATTCTCTTGAAGGCTCAGGCTTTGCTTCTTTGTAATTTGCTAATACAATTAATAGTGCGTAAGCTTTTATTTGAGTAATGATTAATAAGTGAAAATAAGATTCAAATACTTTGTAAGAACGATAAAGACTATCAACATTCTCACCGGGACTGTTGTCATTAGCCGTACCGAGTTTATTCTGCACAAAAACAGAGTATTGCATCAGGAAATTAGTTCCGGTGGTGTTTGCCCCGGTAATTATATCTTGAAGTTCATTCAATTTATATTTTACTTTATCTCTTATATTTTTATATACGAGATCATCCCAATCGCTTTCGCTATGAAAAACCCGTGGAGCCCTTGTAGCATCCTTTACATAATCAGAATATGTAGAAAATGTAGTATTAATATCTGAGATTTTATCTGAAGCTGATAATTCTTCTCCATCTATTTTTAATTCTTCAAAAAGTGTTTCAAGCTCTGACTTTAAATCACTTATTTGAGAACTGATTTTTTTTTCGTAGTTAAGGATTAATTCTGTTGTGTGTTGTAGTTCACTAAGTTGATCCTCTATATGTGAAAAATCTTTTTCGATTTTTTGTAACGGGCTGCCGTCACTTCCGAATAAAGATGCAAAAATGCCGTTTACTCCTTTTCCCGCAGCTGCGGAAATAATACCTCCTAAAACTTTTTCGCCAAACCACGCGGCCGTGGACACTTCACCCATAAAGCACTCCTTTTGTTAAGTTAATATTAATTGATTTGAGTTAGTTTGAACAGATGTAAGACATTAATAATCTACACAATATCCTTTAAAAGGACAATCATTAAATAAAGATGATATCAAGTTTTTGATTATACAAACCTTCCGGTTCCAAAAATTTTGTTTACCTACCAAAAACAAGAAAGAGTTTTCAACTTTTTGCAGAGAAATACTACCGTTTGCTTTATAAGCTGTCGAGAACCATTTCTCGACAGCGATTTTATTAAGGACATCTTACAAAATAATATGGTGCAGTCAAGAAGTGGTTCTTGACAACTATCAAAAACTATTTCATTTGTAAACTTCAACTTGCATTTCATTTTCCGAAATCCGCACTTCATTGAAAAAATTTATTAAGCCAAAAAGTAATGCTTACAATTACTCTCAAAAAAAGGTGAGTTATGTACGGCAGAATTAAATTGATAAAGAAAATTATGTACATCGTTGTTTTAACACTGATGATCCAGTTAACAAACGCGCAGCAGTTGAATATTAATGACTATATCAAACTTGTAGAGAAAAACAATTTTGATATTCAGTTAACCGACAAAGATGAGCAGACCGCAGAAAAGCAAATCTCAAAAGCATGGACAAACATTTACCCGCAGCTAAATGCCAACTTAGACGGAAAGCATTACTTAAAAAACGATAAACCCGTTTTCACCAAAAATGAGATCACGGGCGGCGTCCAGTTAAACCAAACAATATTTGATGCTGCAAAATTTAAAAGTGTCTCCGCAGAAAAGGATTTATTTGAGTCGGTAAAATACAGCGCACAAGACACGAAAGAGCGGATAATACTCAACGCGAAGAAAGCATTTTATTACACAATTCTTTTGAAGGAAGTTTGGAAAGTAAAAAAAGAAACGGAAGAATTAGCCCGAAGCCAATACGATTTTGTGAAAGAAAAATTTGACAACGGATTGGCAAACGAGTTTGAATTACTGCAGGCTGAGCTTCAGTGGAAAAGAAATATCCCGGATGTTTCAAATGCGAAAAAGGATTTTGTTATATCGGTGAATGAACTGAAAGACCTTGCCGGGATAAGTGACTCCACAAATATTGAAATCACCGGGGAACTGAAAAATGATAACGGGATTCCCGAATTCCCGGTGATTAAAAGTGTGCTTTCAAAACGCCCGGATTACCAATCACTTATTTGGGAAAGAGAAGCGAGCAAGTCGGCTTTGTCTGCAGTAAAATCCGAGTTTCTTCCAACGCTCAACGGTTATCTGGATTACACATATTTTAGAAACACTGACAAATTTGTAACCGGAGATAAAACAACAAACTTCACCGCCGGATTGTCGCTTAACATCCCGATCTTTCAAGGCGGGAACAGAATTGTGAGAATGCAGGAAGCAGCAATTGAAAAAGAGAAGAGCCTTATAAAGATCAACAGGTTTGAAAAATTATTGTACACAGAATTGATGAGCATTTTTGAAAACCTAAAAGTAGCGAATGATAATTTATCAACTTCTCAAGTGAATGTTGACGTTGCGGAGAAAGCATTTGAACTCGCAAATGAAAGTTACCAAAACGGTTTGGCTACCCAGCTTGATTTACAGGACGCCCGCAACAGTTTGTCGCAGTCAAAATTGGATTTGCTGAATGCGTCGTTTGAATTTATCTCATCAAAACTCGATTGGAAAAAAGCTGTTGGATATTGAGAAATTTACTAATTGTCAAACTGAGCGGAGTCGAAGTTGGTCTTATAACTCAAATACCCGGTTCGACTCCGCTCACCGCGACAACACACAATGAGTTTGTCATTCCCGCACTCCGCCGTGGCGGATTAAGCGGGAATCCATAATTAGCTATTTCATAATCTTACTCAAGAGCGATTAAGATTATGATTAAGAATAAGATTAAGGGGGCATTAGTTTACACATGAAACCAAATAAACTTACATACCAACTCGGCTTGCCGGAAGAATTTCGCTATGATGCAGCACGGTTATACGATGAAGCTTTCGGACAAAAGTTTAAATTCATTATTAAAGATATGGATAAGCGAATCGCTGTTTTAGCAGAGAGTATTTTACCGGACCTTGCAATAGTCGCAATTGAAGAAGGTAGATTAGCCGGAATAGCCGGCTTTCACGAAAACGGATCATCTTTTTTTAGCGGAGGCAATCTTAAAACCCTCAGTAAATATTTGGGCTTCTTTAAAGGATTAAAAGCAGCTTTGCTTTTCTCTTTTTTTGAAAGGAAGCCATTTAAAGGAGAACTTTTGATGGAGGGTATTGTAGTTGACTCAATGAGCAGAGGCAAAGGTATTGGAACAGCCTTAATTGACAAACTTACCGGGTACGCAAAAGAAAAAGGATTCAACTGGATACGTTTGGATGTAATTGATACAAATGAAGGTGCTAGGCGTTTATATGAGAGGAAACGATTTGTAGCTGTTAGAACTGATAAATTCCCTTACCTAAAAAGATTGATTGGCTTTGGGGCTGCAACCACAATGACGAAGTATGTTGCTTCTGATTGAGTGAATCTCATCAAAACCCGACTGAGAAAAAGCTGTTGGGTATTGAGCAGTCACACTGTCCGCCACGGCAGATTGTCGAAGTGTGTTTAATTGAGTATTGGGGCAGTTTTCGACGGGCTCATACTGACATTGTTTTATGAATAACCACCAAAGATAAAAAGGGAAGAAAACTTTTCGCTCGTCTAAGCTGTATAACCGGTGTCTGTTCAGACAAACCAATTAGGGAAATAACTGGTTTATGCATCATCGAAAATGAAAAACAAAATAGGATTTTCTTATGAAATTTTTACTCCCTTTTCTTTTTGTTTTATTTCTTTCTGTACCCAATTC
>JANQIV010000131.1 GCA_028282005.1 Melioribacteraceae bacterium
TTTCCCTTGAGTTTTTAAATTCAATGAAAAACTGGTTTATTAATCATCTTGAATTAAATGATAAAAAATTGGGAAATTTTTTAACACAAAAAGCTTCCAACATGAATTGATTTCTTTTGTCAAAAGCATATTAGATTTCATTTTACCACGTACTTGCGTTTCATGTAAAAATAATCTCGATGCAAAAGAAGAAATAATTTGCAAAAAGTGCGAAACATTAATTATACCTGCCGAAGAAGATAAAATAAAAATTGAGTTTGAGAAAAAATTTTTGAGCGATGGAATTATTAAAGATTTCACCGCTCGTTTTATATTCTTTGATAAAACACCTATCCAAGATTTACTTCACGAATTAAAGTACAATGGAAAATTCAGAGTAGGGATATTCATCGGTGAAGAAATTTATGAAACTCAAAAAGAGAAGCTGCTAAGCTGGGATATTGATTTTATTATTCCAGTGCCACTTTATTCTTTGAAAAAAGCTGAACGCGGCTACAATCAATCTTATTTTATTGCAAAGGGGATTTCCAATAAACTAAAGGTTCCTGTTGCTGAAGAGTTCTTAAAAAGAAATAGACACACACAATCGCAAACCAAATTAAATATTGAACAGCGAAAAGAAAATATGAAGTCGGCATTCGAAGTGAAGAAGCAGAATAAATTAAAAGATAAAAATTTCCTTTTAATTGACGATGTTATCACTACAGGAGCAACAATAACCGAATGCGCCCGAGAACTTAAGAACAAAGGGGCAAAAAATGTTTATGCTGTTTGCGCTGCTTTGACAAATTGAATAACATTGTATAATTCTCTTAAGTCATGTTGAGCTTGTCGAAATATGTTTTAAAGGGAACACTACTCACAAGCCCGCTTTCCTTAATACAAAGTACAGCGGACAGACTCAGTGTGACTCATTGCACTTACATTCTTTCCGGAGCAGTAACTCCCAAAATACTCAAACCATTTTTAAGCACAGTTTTTACTGCAACAATTAAAGCAATACGTGCTTCTGCCAAATCTTTTTCAGTACCAAGTATTCTGCATTCAGTATAAAACTTATGAAACAGTGCCGCTAATTCAGTTAAATAATTTGCGATCCTGTGGGGCTCATAATTTTTTGTACTATAAACTACTTCTTTTTCAAACTCATGAAGTTTTTTCAAAAGAAATTGTTCAGCATCTGTAGTTAATAATTGTAAGTTTTCAATTGAGTGTGTTAAACCTTCTGCGGAAGTGGTTTTTATTAATGATGCTATTCTTGCGTGCGCATATTGTAAGTAAAATACCGGGTTTTCATCGCTATGCTTTTTAGCAATCTCGATATCAAAATTTAAATGGCTTGTTGTGCTTTTCATTATAAAGAAGTATCGTACAACATCCGCACTAACTTCTTCAATGAGTTCATCTAATGTAATAAAATTCGCTTTGCGGGTTGACATTTTTACTTTCTCCCCACCTTGCAGTATTGTTACAAATTGATAAATCACAACATGAAGTTGTTCCTCATTATAGCCCAATGCTTTAAGTGCTGCGACAACATCCGGATAAGTAGCGATGTGATCAGCACCAAAAATATCAACAATCAAATCATAGCCGCGATCAAACTTAGTTGCGTGGTACGCAATATCCGGTAATCTATAAGTTGGCTCACCGGTTGACTTGACAATCACTTTGTCCTGCTCAATTCCTAAGTCTGTAAGCTTCAACCAGGTTGCTCCTTCATTTTCGTACGAAAGATTTTTTTCTTTTAGAGTCCTTAATACAGTTTCAATTTTACCATCTTCGTAAAGTGTATTCTCATTATAGAATTTATCGAACTTTATGTTGATGTTATTCAATGTTTTTTCTATGTCTGCAAAGATTTCTTTCTCAGCTTTCTCTTTAAAGAACTCCAAATTATCATCTTCTTTATATTTATTTCCGTTTTCATCAACAACCTTTTGCGCTATATCTTTTATGTACTCACCTTGATAATAATCTTCAGGGAAATCAACATCTTCGCCGATTAATTGTAAATATCGCTGCTTAACAGAGTCTCCCAAAACTCTCATTTGCCTTCCGGCATTGTTGAAATAATATTCACGGTCAACGTCATATCCAATCCATTCAAGCATGTTAGCTACAGTATCACCAACAACGGCATTACGCCCATGCCCCACTGTTAATGGCCCTGTAGGATTAGCAGAAACAAACTCAACTATAGCTCTTTCACCTTTATGTTTATTGGATTTTCCAAATTCATCTTTTTTATCTAAAACATTTTTAATGACACTAGCTACGTAATTTGCATTAAAGAAAAAATTTATAAATCCAGGCCCGGCAATTTCTACTTTATCAATTACACTTTTATTAAGTTCAATATTGTCGATTATTTCTTGAGCCAGTTCTCTCGGATTCCTTTTGAATTTCTTCGCTAAAATCATTGCAACATTAAATGAGTAATCTCCGTGCGAACTTTGTTTCGGTACAGTAATTTTATTTTCCGTATCTTTCAAATATTCTAATTTTTCTTTCAGCTTCTCAAAAAGCTGTAATAAATATTCTTCCACTTTACACCTTGTAAATTCTTAATGAGAGTAATTTGGTTAAACTTGATCGTCTTCAATAATCCTAACTGGAGCATCATTCCAGAGTTTTTCAAGATTATAAAAATTTCTCGATTCAACTCTAAAAATGTGGACTATAACATCAAAATAATCGAGGAGAACCCACTGCAGTGAATCGTAACCTTCTTTGTTATGACATTTAATTCCTTGCTTGCGAAGTTGTTTATCGATATCATCAGCAATTGCTTTTACTTGAACATCCGAATCAGCAGAGCAAATTATAAATTGATCAGCAAACCCTGAGATTTCTGTTAGATTCAATACTTTTATATCATAACCTTTTTTTGATAAAATAACTTCAACAATTTTGTCAACAAGTACATCTGATTCCATACTAATCCTTTTTAATTGGCTTTAATTTATGGTAGTCTTTACCTATAATTACTGTTACATCTACAAAATAATTATTATTGATTTGTTCAAAATATGAACCTTCAGGCACACCGAGTGACTCGGCAACTTTTTTAGCATTTGCCATATTGCCGATTCTATCAATAACCATTGTGTTTAATTCGTTAAACGATTTGTAATTATCAGTGTTTACTACATCAAATTTATTTTTTCTCAAATAGTCTGTGAAAGTATCGGCTACACCATTTACACCGCAGCCGTTCAAGACTTCAACTTGAATAATATCCGAAGGTACACCTTGCTCAATATTTGTGTTTAACTCCTCAGTATTGCCAAATAATTTTAGGTAGATTGAATATGACATGTAAACAACCAGCACGGATAAAACAACTATAAGTACGTTGTAAAAGATATTCAGAAAAGTGTTTTTCAGCTTTTGAGAGGATTCCCTTTTCTTAGTATTATATCTCTTAGTTTTTTTCATTTCACGGTAATTGATAAAAAAATAACCGAGTAAAACCCGGTTATCAAAATTAAAAAAAAATTGAGATTAATACCCGAAAGGATCAGGCCCATTTATAGATTGTCTTATAAATCCGTTAACGCCGCCATAACGTCCGTAATAATCATACGGTGAATAATATCCGCCTGGTCCGCCTCTGTATTGTAAAACTACTCTTAAGTTTTCTGCCGGTTGGTAATTCAGTTGTGCCCGTGTAATATGAAATCCATTAATGCTGTTTGTTACTGATTCACCAAAAGTATTGTAAGGAGAATTAACCAGACTGGCATCCATTTCTACGTTTAAATTATCTAGAATTTTGTAACTCATACTGTTCGTGTAAACACTTAAAGCCATTCCTTGGTTACCAAATGAACCGTAAGATAAACTAACAGAATGGTTTATATCAAAATTTTCAGGGTTGAAAAACCCAAGTAAAAAACTTGACGGTTCGTAGTTTGTAATACCACCTCTTATATCAACTTTTTCGTCAAGTTCACTTTTGAATTGACCGAATGAATGGGTAAAAAGCAAAATAAAAATGATAAGAAGTATATTTGTTTTCATAGTTATTCTTTCGGATTTTTTATTTTCAACAACAGTTTTATCAAATAGTTTCACCTGGTGATAATTATAAATCATTTATTCTGAATTATCAAGGTAAACTTATAAGAATACTACTTTTTTAGACCAGCAATCATTTCAATTTCAACACAAGAATTAATCGGCAATTCATTTACCCCAACTGCACTTCGGACATGCTTCCCTTTTTCGCCAAAAACTTGTACTAAAAAGTCGGAGGCACCATTTGCTACAATCGGTTGTTTTGTAAAGCCGTCCGCACTGTTTACAAAAACAACAACTTTTACGATTCTATCAATTTTGTTTAGATCCCCAATTGCATACTTTATTACACTTAAACAGTTTAAGGCACATAATCTCGCAGCATCAATCGCATCGTTTTCAGAGACATCTTTACCTACTTTGCCTTTAAATTGAAGTTTGCCATTTAACATTGGTAATTGTCCGGCTGTATAAACCAAGCCGTTATATTCGAGAGCTCTTAAATAAGAAGCTAATGGTTCAGGTTCTTTTGGAATTTCGTATCCAAGATCAGTAATGCGTTTTTCTATCATTCAACAATCCCGTATTTTTTAAATTTCAATATAATTTATTTTTACTGGAATTGGAATAAATTTTCATTTTCATATTTTAGAAAGTTCTTTTCAAAATCGTGAGGTAAAATGACCGGAGAAAAATTTAAGTCGCTGATGGACATAATGTACAAATTGAGAAAAGAATGCCCATGGGATAGAGAACAGACTAACGATTCTATTAAAGCAAATACTATTGAAGAAGCATTTGAAGTAGTAGAGGCCATAGATGAAAAAAACTATGACGAACTAAAAAAAGAACTTGGGGATTTACTCCTTCACATTGTTTTTCATTCAGTAATTGCAGAGGAAGAAAAACATTTCAATATAAATGATGTAATTGATGCAATTTCCGATAAACTTGTAAGACGCCACCCGCATGTTTTTGGTGATACGAAAGTGGACGGAACCAAAGAAGTAATGACAAACTGGGAAACTCTGAAACTGAAAGAGGGCCGAGATTCAGTATTGGAGGGTGTGCCTAAAAACCTACCAGGCTTGCATAGAGCTTTCAGGCTGCAAGAAAAAGCATCAAAGGTTGGTTTCGATTGGGAAAAGAAAGAGGACGTGTGGGAAAAAGTTGAAGAGGAAATAAACGAATTAAAAGAATCAGAAAAGAAAAATGATATTCAAGAAATCGAAAACGAAATTGGTGATATACTTTTTTCGATTACAAATTATGCAAGATTTATCGGCATCAATCCGGAAAACGCATTGCGATTAACAATTGAAAAATTCATAAAGAGATTTACTTACGTTGAGAAAAAAGTAAAGGATCAGAATAAGGAAATACATAAAGTAACTTTAGAAGAGATGGATAAATACTGGGATGAAAGTAAAGAAACTTTATAAAAACAATTCAGAATTCACCTTAGGAACGGACAGGTTCTGAATTATGAATTCATAATTTCGTTTAAAATTTATTCTCCATTGCCAAACTGCTCGTAAGCATGAATAATATCTTTTACAAGCTTGTGCCGAACAACATCTTTTTTGTTGAAGTAAACAAAACCTACGCCGTCAACATTGCTGAGAATTTCTTTCACTTCTACTAAACCGCTCGTTGTTTTTGAAGGTAAATCAATCTGCGTTACATCACCGGTAATAATCGATTTTGAATTCGGGCCTAGCCTAGTTAAAAACATTTTCATTTGCATGCTAGTTGCATTTTGTGCTTCATCCAAAATTACATAAGCATTGTTTAATGTCCGTCCACGCATATAAGCTAGCGGAACAATTTCGATAATATCTTTTTCTATAAAACCTTTAAGTTGGTCGGGCGGAATCATATCCTGTAAAGCATCGTAAAGTGGACGTAAATACGGATCAATTTTTTCGCGAAAGTCACCAGGTAAAAAACCGAGGCTTTCACCGGCTTCAACAGCCGGACGGGCAAGTACAATCTTTTGTACTATTCCCTTCTTAAAAGCTGATACTGCAAAAGCGACAGCTAAATAAGTTTTACCAGTTCCCGCAGGACCAATTGCAAAACAGATATCATTCTTTTTAACGATTTCGATGTACTTAACTTGAGTTGGAGTTTTTGCTTTAATTACATCACGTCGTGTGTAAAGTACAATCTCTTCAAGCTCTTTACCATTTACAATTTCTTTACCTTGCACAGTTAAATCAAGAATTGTTTCTACATCGCTGGCATTTAGCCTGCCTGCAGTGTTCAACACATAAATCATTTCTTTAATAATTTTCTCGATTACCTCTACTTCATCCTTTACACCTTTGATGTAAACATTGTCGCCACGAACAGTAATAACTGCACTAAAAGAATCTTCTAAAGGTTTAAGGTTGGCATCATTCAGTCCGAGGAATGAAAGCAAATCAACATCTTCCAATTTTACAATTTTTTCTAACTGCGTGGTAACCTCCAAATAGAAAGCCCTTTTCAGGAAAAATGAAAAGGGCTAATTAAAATTTTATCTATTACAAACTAACAAAGCAAATTATTTTGATTGTGTAGGTGGAACTGCTTTGTAGTAGGAGCTTCTAGCTTTGTTGTAATAATCTTTTTCATCTGCAGAAAGATTAGGAATTAAGAATTCTTGTGAAGGATAAATTAAATCAGGATTCTTAATTTTATCTCTGTTTGCATTATAAATTTTTGGCCATGCAAATGGGTTGTCATAATGATCTGACTTACCAGCAATACCCCAAAGGTGATCCCCTTTAACTACTTGGTAGATAACTTCTTTAGGTTTATCACTCCATGCATCTAAAGCTCTTTTCATTTGATTATGAACTACATCATAATATTGTGGTAATGCACTGATTTTATTGTCTTTCAAAGCTTCCCATTCAGCAACAACATTTTCTTTTGTGCCTTGCAGCCTCAATTGAATTTTGCTGTTAACACCGTCAATTTTGCTTTGAAATCTATCAACGTCTGTTTTTGTAGCACCTACTAAAGCATACAAATCGTCCATACAGTCATCATATGTTTGTAAGCCGGCATAAGTAGATTTTAAATCATCAACTTCCGCTTGAAGTGTATTTAATTCTTGTGTTAAAGACGCTTTCTTTTCTGTAAGTCTGTTAATTTCTGCTTGCCATTCTTCTTCGGTCATTTCTTGTCTTTGAGCATTTGTGTTGACCGCGAATGCAAGTACAAGAGTCATGATTCCAAGAAAGTACTTATAAAAGTTCATTTAATTCCTCCATCAAAATTTTTTAAACTTTTTGTTATTTACCCATTTTTTGTAAGTTAGCTCTAGTTTCAGCTTTTGCGTTTTCGCAGTCTTTTAATTTTACGTTTCTTTCGGCAATTTGTCTTTCTAATCTTGTTCTTTCAGCTTGTAATGCTTCAACTTCTTGTTCTAATGAATTAACTTCAGCTCTCAAAGCATTTAATTCAGCCATTTGCTCTTCACTAACGCCGCCGCATCCGACAAATCCTAGCATAACAACAAACAACAAGACAGCCAAACCGGATTTTAGAAGATCCTTCATTTGTTTTCCTCCTTTATAAAATAAATTAATTTGAGATGATCTAACACGTCAATATAAAGATTTTTTCGTATTAATGTAATTTTTTTGGATCGAATCTTTGTTTTTTCAAATTAATCGGCGTTCAACAAAACTTGTGAAACTTTTTCCCGCCGTTATAATGTGGTCAAACACTTTAATATCGAAAATGTTTCCTGCTTCCACAATTTTTTTTGTAATCTTAATATCTTCCATACTTGGCTCTAAATTCCCGCTCGGATGATTGTGAATCAAAATTATATTTGCCGAATTGTTTTCAATAGCTACTTTGAAAATCTCTCTTGGGTGAACAACGCTCGAATTCAGATTCCCGGTAGAAATTACTTCGTATTTTATGATTTTGTTGGCTGAATTTAGACACACTACTAGAAATTTCTCTTTGACTTCATCTCTTAACAAAGGAATAAAAATATTCGCTATATCATCCGGTGAAGTAACCGGCTTATTCGAAAACCATTTTGACTGCGAATCGATTCTGCGGCCTAGCTCGAATGCCGCAACCAAAGTTGCAGCTTTGTCCTTTCCAATTCCGATTGATTTTGTTAACGCCTCTACTGACTGAGAAGCTAAAATCGAAATATTTCCGTAATTTTTAATTAATTCTTGAGATAATTGAAGAACAGACTTTCCCTTTGTTCCAGTACGCAATAGAATAGCAATTAACTCCGAATCACTTAAACTTTGTGCACCTCTTAAAATTAATTTTTCTCGCGGACGGTCATCAACCGGTAATTCTTTTACTTTCAGCATTACTCCTCTACAAAACAAACCAACATTAAATTAATACAATTTGAAGGGAAAGCAAAGCTAGAAGTATTTGTTTATTATTAATTATCCCTTTTTCGTTACCCAAAGTAACAACAGAAGTGATAGGGTCCCGAAAACTGCGAATCCTAAAATCATCGGAAGCACACTGCCTGTGTACATTTGCCCGATTAATATTCCAAATGGAATTGAAATAAATGTTGCAACAAATCCTACAACTGCTGCTCCAATCCCGGCAATATGGCCAAGCGGTTCCATTGCCATTGCGTTTAAATTCCCCCAAATGATCCCAACACAGAAAAGTGTTGTTGACATATAAATCAGAAACAACCATAATTCAGGGCTGCCATTTGTTACTATTGCAACACCAATAAAGACAAATGAAATTAGAATTAAATTAACAAGCGCAATTCTTGTTAAAAATACCATTCCATATTTTACAACGAGTTTTCCATTTAAATAATTTGCAAGCCCGATAGCTAAAGCAAGCATTGCAAAATATAGAGGAAAGAGTTCTCCCAATTCATATTTAACTTGTAAAATAGGCTGAACTAAACTTAGATAGCCGAGAAATGCGCTAGAAATGAAACCCGCAACTACTGTGTATCCAATCGAAACTCTGTTTGTAAAAATCTCAACCAAAGAATTCCAAACATTTTTGAATGTAAATTTACTTCTCTTTTCACGTAATAGTGTTTCCGGTTGACGAAAGAAAAACCAAGTTAATAATATTGACCCAAAAATAATGAACATAGTAAATATCGCTCGCCAGTCAGCAATGAATAAAACCGCTTGTCCCATTGCAGGAGCAATCATAGGCGAGATAATAAATATCACCATAATGAATGACATCACTTTTGCCATTTCCCTTCCGCTAAATCTGTCGCGTACAATTGCAACACTTATAATTCGCGGACTGGCGACACCGAAGCCTTGCAGTATTCTTCCAATCAACATTATTGTTAGGCTTTCAGCAAAAACCGAAAAGAAACTTCCGAGAAAATAAATCGCAAAACCTAAGTACAGAGCTGGCTTTCTTCCGATGCTGTCTGAGATTGGCCCGTAGAATAGCTGCCCGACTGAGTATCCGATAAATAAGAAAGAAACAATTAGCTGAATACTGTTTTCGTTTTCTACATTAAGATCAGTTTTAATTAAAGATAAAGCGGGCAGCATTGCGTCAATTGATAATGCAACGAGCGACATTAAAAATCCGGAAAGTGCAACAAACTCCCCAAATGATAATTGCTTATCATTAATCTTAAAAATAAATCTTTTCAATGCTCTTCTTAAATTTAGGTAAGAAATCTAAATGCCAAATTTAGATAAATTATGTAACAAGTGTTGATTTAATTATTTTTCGGTCTGCGGTCTCCGTTTTCCGGTCTCCGGTTTTAGGTTTCCAGCCTGCGTTTTAGTCTTTCTTCTTTTTATTTAGTATGCCTTATACTATTTTACGGCACTTAAATTTATAAATGTTTGGAGATAACATGAGTGCCCCGGAACCGAATAAAATTATATACTCAATGGTAAGAGTAAGCAAATATTATGATAAAAAACCTGTGCTGAAAAATATTTCCCTTTCCTACTTTTATGGCGCAAAGATAGGTGTGCTTGGCTTAAACGGATCAGGTAAAAGTTCGCTGCTTAAAATTCTCGCCGGAGTAGATAAAGATTTTAACGGTGAAACTCATATTTCACCCGGACATACAGTCGGTTATCTTGAACAGGAACCTTTGCTAGATAATGATAAAACCGTTCGTGAAGTAGTAGAAGAAGGCGTGCAAGAAACTATCGACTTAATGAAAGAATATGAAGAGATAAATGAAAAATTTGCTGAAGAAATGACTCCCGAAGAAATGGAAGAGCTAATTGAGCGCCAAGGTAAAGTGCAGGAAAAAATTGACGCACTAGATGCCTGGGATATAGATTCAAAACTTGAAATGGCGATGGACGTACTTGGCTGCCCGCCGCCTGATACACCGGTAAATGTTATCTCAGGTGGTGAAA
>JANQIV010000242.1 GCA_028282005.1 Melioribacteraceae bacterium
TCCAAAGCATAAAATTGATCTTTATAAATTTTCCCATTTGAAGCAAATGGATTTTTTAGTTTTGAATATCTATCGATTGAGTTAAGCGCAAATATTGCAACATCCCCTACAATTTTGCAGTAAGGGAAAAACATATCATCAACAGTGATTGAGCCATGAATCAAATCTTTGAACTTTTCATAAAACAAAGCTACACGAGCGTCATAGTCAACTTTTCTGCATTTTGATGGGAAATTAACAACATCGAGAGCTGTCTGAACCCCGCCAAATATGTCGTGATTCCCAATTGTTACCGTTACTTTCTGAGGGTCCCATAAACCGTTATTGCTCAGAATTCCCTCCAGAATATCAAAATCAACTTCTTCAGAATTATCAGAAATATCACCGGTAATAACCAAGTGATCAAATTTTTCTTCCAAAATAAATTTGATCAACTTCTTAAATTTCTTAATATTATCTGACTTGAATTTTCTACTAAAGTGAAGATCCGATAAATGGGCTATTTTCATATTAAAAAGACTGGCTCTATTGGATTCAATTTTATGTTTAAATGATTTTGAAAAATAACCTTTTTTGAAACTCTCGTTTGTTAAATTAGCGTTAACTTAATAATAAGATTGAATGTCTAAATTCAGTATTAACAATTTATTAATAGAATATTTTTGAGAAAAAATACCCTTATTTTTTTATTTTAGGGGTTCGCTTTGGTGATTTGTTCTTAATTAAGTTTTAGAGGATATGCAAAAAAAGAAAATATTGTTTATTGGTGGTTCAATTAATCAAACCTCAATGCTCCACAAAATTTCTACTTATTTGTCAAATGATTATGACTGCTACTTTACTGGATTTTATGCTGAAGGAATATATAATTATTTAGTGCAAAAAGGATTTTTGAACTTTACAGTTATGGGTCTTAAACATATTGAACGTACAAAGAAATATGCTCAAGAACATAACTTAAAAATAGATTACAGAGGATTAAACGACGATTACGATTTAGTTTATTTGAGTTCCGATTTAGTTGTTCCTAAAAATATTCATAATAAAAAAGTGATACATGTTCAGGAGGGTATGACGGATCCTGAAAACTTTATGTATCATGTTGTTCGTAATTTAAAATTACCAAGATGGATGGCAAGTACTGCAATGACTGGTACATCGGGTAAGTATGAAATCTTCTGTGTAGCCTCTCACGGTTACAAAGATCATTTTGCGAACAAGGGTGCAGATAGAAATAGATTGGTAGTAACTGGTATTCCAAATTTTGATAATGCAAAGCAATTTCTGAATAATGATTTGCCGCATAAAAATTATGCGATGGTTGCAACATCCGATGCACGGGAAACATTCAAATACGAAAACAGGAAAAAAACAATTTTAGAAGCAAAAAAGATTGCAGGCAATAAACAATTATTGTTTAAGCTGCATCCGAACGAAAGATTTGACCGCGCAAAGCGTGAAATTGAAAAGTGGGCTCCAGGATCATTAGTTTTTCAAAAGGGCAACACTGACCACATGATAGCTAATTGCGATACTTTGATCTGCCAATACTCATCCGTTGTTTACATAGGTATTGCGTTGGGGAAAGAAGTTTACTCTTATTTTGATTTGGATGAACTGAAAAGATTAACACCAATTCAAAATGATGGCACATCTGCTGAAAGAATTGCAAAAGTTGGAAGAGAATATTTAGTGAATGAAAACGTCACTTCTAAAGAGATCATTGATAAATTCGAATTAAAAGAAAAAAAAAGTGAGCCGGAATTGTTAACGGAAAAAGTAGCATGAGTGAATTAAAAGTTGTAACTGTTATCCAAGCACGTACCGGTTCAAGCAGATTACCCCGAAAAGTTTTAATGTCAATTTGTGGCAAGCCCCTTTTAATAAGAATGATTGAACGAGTTCAGCGTTCAGAATTATGCGGAAAAATTGTAGTAGCAACTTCCACCGAAAAAGAAGACGATACAATTGAAGAAATTTGCATAAAATATAATCTTGATTATTACAGGGGAAGTCTAAACGATTTGCTTGACAGGCATTATCAAGTTGGGAAGATGTTCAATGCTGATGCAGTTGTTAAAATTCCTTCTGATTGTCCGCTGATCGATCCGCATGTAATTGATAAAGTTATTAAAAATTTTATAGATAATTATCCAAATTATGATTTTGTGAGCAACCTTCACCCGGCATCCTTTCCTGACGGAAATGATGTTGAAATAATGAAAATGGAAACATTGAAAAAGGCTCATAAAAAAGCAAAACGAAAACTCGAGCGTGAGCACACAACTCCTTATATTTGGGAGAATTCTGATAAATTTAATATTAATAATATTCTTTGGTCAACCAATCAAGACTTTTCTTCAACTCACCGTTGGACAATCGATTACGAAGAAGATTACGTTTTTATCAGAACTGTTTATGAAGAATTGTACCCAACAAAACCAAACTTCAGCCTTTATGATATTTTAGCTTTGCTTGAAGAAAAACCGTTTATCTATAAAATTAATAGTAAGTATGCCGGAAAGTACTGGTACGAAAACCATTTGGATGAACTAAATAATATTGATGAGTTCAAAAACAAAATTCAAAAAGAAAAAGAATAATTTTTTATAAATAATTTAGAGTAATAAATATGCCAAACACAGTAAGTTTCAACGAAAATTATCCTGTAATTGAAAAGTCAGATGAATTATACAAACGTGCTCTCGGATTAATTCCTTCGGTGACACAAACATTGGCCAAAGGCCCCACACAGTTTGTTAACGGAGCATCACCAAAATATTTGGTTAAAGGAAAAGGTTCACACGTATGGGATGTTGACGGCAACGAATACATTGATTACAACATGGGAATAGGTCCATTATCATTAGGTTATGCTTATGACAAAGTTGACGAAGCCGTTAAAAAACAACTTGAAGATGGAATCACATTTTCTTTAATGCACCCTCTTGAAGTTGAAGTTGCTGAACTCATTAAAGAAGTTATTCCAAATGCAGAAGCAGTTCGCTACAGTAAAACCGGTGCAGATGTTACTAGTGCTGCTGTTAGGTTAGCTCGCGCTTACACAGGTAAAAATAAAGTTTTATGCTGCGGTTATCACGGGTGGCATGATTGGTATGTTAGCGTAACAGCAAGAAATTACGGTATTCCTGAAGCTGTACAAGCAATAACATACACATTTAGTTATAATGATATTGATTCACTAAAAAAAGTTATTGAAGATGATGTTGCTGCAGTAATTTTAGAACCAGTAGTTTTTCAAGAACCTAAAGATGATTTCCTTCATCAGGTTGCTGCTCTTTGTGAAGAAAAAGGAGTGCTCTTAATTTTTGACGAAATGTGGACTGGCTTTAGAATGGCACTTGGCGGGGCACAGGAATATTTCGGCATTACCCCTGATCTTGCTACTTATTCAAAAGCTGTTGCAAACGGAATGCCGATTTCAATTTTGACTGGCAAAAGAAAAGTAATGGATTTAGCTGACGAAGATATTTTCTTTTATACTACTTTTGGTGGAGAGGCATTATCATTAGCAGCTACGGTAGCAACAATAAATGAAATGAAAGAGAAAAATGTTCAGTCATTTCTTGATAGCCAAGGGCAAAAGCTTAAAGACGGTTACAATGAAATCGCTACAAAATTAGATTTGGGTTACACAAAAGCTGTCGGCTATAACTGGCGCTCAATGGTTACTTTTGATGCAAGTGCCGGCGATCCGTTATTATTAAAATCATTAGTTCAGCAAGAAGTAATTAAAAGAGGCGTGTTGTGGTCAGGTTTCCACAATCTATGCTTCTGTCACTCTGATGCTGACGTTGAACACACATTAAAAGTTTACGAAGAAGTTTTACCAATATTAAAAAAAGCTGTTGAAGACGGCACGGTTGAAAGCTCTATTAAAGGAATTCCCGTTCAGCCGGTCTTTAGAAAAACAGACAATTTTAACATGAAGCCTTTGAAAAAATAATGGAAATATTCTCACTAAAAAATAAAATCGCAATTGTTACGGGCGCTTTGGGACTAATCGGTAAAGAGCATTGTAATGCTTTATCAGAAGCAGGTGCAAATGTAATTGTAGCTGATATCGACGAAGACAAATCAAAAGAATTCGCTAGCACTTTAGAGACTGAATCTATCGGGATGAGATTTGATGTAACTGATCCGGAAAATCTAAACAAAGCAAAAGAAGAAATATTAGCAAAGTTTGGAAAGATTGATGTGCTAGTGAATAATGCAGCAATCAATGATATGTTTGAAAGTCCGAAAGCAGCAACTGAGCAATCTAAATTTGAAAACTATCCGCTTGAGATGTGGCAGAAATCTGTAGATGTTAACCTCACCGGTGTTTTCCTCTGCTCACAAATTTTTGGTTACGAAATGGCTAAGCGGAAATCCGGAAGCATAATTAATGTTGCTTCAACTTACGGAATTACTGCTCCGAATCAATCTTTGTACATAGACAAAGAAGGAAACCAATCATTTTATAAACCACCGGCGTATTCTGCAACAAAAGGTGCAGTAATAATGTTTACACGCTACCTTGCTGCCTATTGGGGTAAAGACAAAGTAAGAGTAAATACTTTATCGCCCGGCGGTGTCGAAAATAATCAAGACGAATTTTTTGTTGAAAAGTATTCCGAAAAAACTCCTTTAAACAGAATGGCTCAACCAACTGATTACAAAGGAGCATTAATCTATTTAGCAAGTGATGCATCAAATTACATGACCGGAGCAAACTTAATTGTTGACGGCGGTTGGACTTGCTGGTAAAAATATTGGACTAATATGGAATTAAATGATCAAATTTTAGAAAAAGCAAAAAAAGTAAAACTCGTAATGACAGACTGTGACGGTGTTTTAACCGACACTGGAGTTTACTATTCACACTCAGGCGAAGAAATGAAACGCTTTTCTATTCGTGATGGAATGGGAGTTGAAAGATTACGAAAATTTACAAGTATTGAAACCGGAATAATCTCGGGCGAAAACACGGACATTATGCGTCACCGTGCAAGAAAATTAAAAATTCAAGAAATACACCTCGGTATAAAAGACAAAGTTGAGGTTTTAGAATCTCTGTGTGAAAAATACCAAATCGGATTTGATGAAATCGCATTTATTGGTGATGACACAAACGACGTAGATATTATGAAGCTTTGCGGCTTCACCGCTTCACCAAATGATGCAACCAGCTTTGCTAAAGAAGTTGCCGACGTTGTAGTGGAAAGTAAAGGCGGGTACGGGGCATTCAGAGATTTTGCTGAAATAATTATTTACGCTAAAACAAATAACTAATAAAAGAAATCTAATTAGGAAATAACATGGCTCAAGAAAGAAAAGTAAAAGTAGGCGAACGTTACATTGGTGACGGTGAACCAGCTTATATTATTGCAGAAATCGGAATCAACCATAATGGTTCTTTGGATAACGCAAAAAAATTAATTGACGGCGCTGTATTCTCAGGATGCGATGCTGTTAAATTCCAAAAAAGAACTCCTGAACTTTGTGTTCCAAAAGATCAATGGAATATTGAACGTGATACTCCTTGGGGAAGGTTGACTTACATCGACTATAGACACAAAGTTGAATTTGGAAAAGATGAATACGCTGAAATAGATAGATACTGTCAAGAGAAAGGCATTCACTGGTTTGTTTCTCCATGGGATGAAGAAGCTGTAACTTTCATTGAGCAGTTTGATCCTGTAATGTATAAAATGGCTTCTGCTTCTTTGACAGACAAAGGTTTATACGAAAAAGTAAAATCAACCGGCAAACCGGTAATGATGTCAACCGGTATGTCGACAATGGAAGAAGTTGAAGAAGCTGTAAAATTAGTTGGGACTGAGAATTTATTAATTGCTCAATCTACTTCAACTTATCCTTGCAAAATTGAAGAACTGAATTTAAATGTAATTCATACATATAAAGAAAAGTATCCTGGTGTTCCTGTTGGTTATTCCGGACATGAAACAGGGTTAGCACCTTCTTTGGGAGCTGTTGCAATGGGTGCTTCATTTATTGAAAGACATATTACTTTAGACAGAGCAATGTGGGGAACTGATCAGGCAGCTTCTGTTGAAATTCAAGGTTTCTTTAGATTAGTTTCAAACATAAGAGACATTGAAAAAGCTATGGGTGATGGTGTTAAAAAAGTATATGATAGCGAACTCCCATCAAGAAAAAAACTCAGAAGAGTAAAATAAATAGATGGAGGGCTGATGGATTTAGGCCAAATTCAAATTCTGGGGTTCGTTCTCATTATAGTCGGTGCTTTAATTATTATAGCTCTTGAGAGAATAATCCCTTATAACAAAGATCAAAAAATATTCAGAAAAGAATTCTGGTTGGATTTTTTCTGGTATACTTTGGTTCAGAGTTATGTATTGAGTGTTGTAATCTCTTTATTAATTGATTTCATTGATAATTCAACTCAGTTTTCAAGGTTTCAGCTAATATCATCTTGGCCGGTTTGGCTACAAGTTCTACTGTTTCTTGTTACGCATGATTTGTATATTTATCTATTCCACAAATGGCAGCACAAAAACAAATATCTGTGGAGGCTTCACGAAGCGCATCACTCGCCAAAAGAAGTTGACTGGATAGCAGGTTCTAGATCACATGCATTTGAAATCTTAATAAACCAAACTGTTGAGTTTCTTCCGTTAGTATTATTGGGAGCTGCTCCGGAAGTGGCTATTTACAAAGGAGTAATAAGTGCTGTTTGGGGAATGTGGATTCACGCTAATGTTGATGTACGTTCGGGCAATCTTCAAAAAATTATTAACGGACCTGAAATGCACAGATGGCATCATTCAACGGGAAAAGGCAGAAACAGAAACTTTGCAACAAAACTAGCATTTTGGGATTGGATGTTCGGTACGGCTTATTTGCCGAATCAGAAGTGTGATGAATACGGTTTGAAAACTTTTTTCCCTAGTAATTATTTTATGCAATTAGCTTACGCATTCAGACGATTCAAAAGAGCAAAGTAAAAACTTTCAAAAGCCCCAGATTAGGGGCTTTTTTATTATGACAACTTTTTATCATATTTGCCTTGATAATTATTTTTTTTCATAAATTTCATTAATAATTATTATTATGTGCAATCACATTCACTTAGTAATTACATCTATTATTAATGACTAATGATATAATGATATATTTTCAAATTTCTGTCGCATATACCATTATTAATTCTATTATAGCATTAATAATTTTATTCTCAATTAGACGAAGTTTTATAAGCCAATTTTACTTCCTCTGTGTAGTGCTGCTAGTAACTTTTGGTTTAGTTTCATTCTCTTTAGAGTATGAATTCCTCATTAATTATACGGAAATACTCCAGAGGGTTATAGTCTTTCTTTATTCGTTATTCCCATTCTTTTTTATTCACTTTATTGTTGTTTACATAGGGTACGATAAAAAAATAAAGTCTAAGTTCACTCTATTCACAATTTATTTTGCCGGATTATTTAGTTACACACTTGTATTGTTAAATCTAATTCCAAGTCCTTTAAATAATGGTTCGCTATCTCCCAGTGGATATTTGTTTTACGTAACGTGGATGTCTATATTTTTCACTTTAGGTGTGGCGCAATTATATTCCCTTGTTGGTGGTTTTTATGAAACTACCGTTAAATCCAAACTTATATTTACCGGATTTGTTCTTCTGCTATTTCTTTTGCCTGGACCATTTTCCGAGACAGTAATCTCTGCAATCTTCGGAAACAATAAAACAATCTATTACATTACATCGATTTTGGCTTTAACTATTTCTGTTTATTATGTATTCCGGCACAAAGCAACAGTTACTCTAATGGATGCAATGAAATTGACGCTATCAGTTTTAAAGGATATAATAGTTAAGACTGATCATAATCTTAATATTGAAATAGCCAAAGGTGATTTACAAAATTTAATTGGATATACTGAACACCAACTAATAGGTAAAAATTTAAGTGAATTGCTTGAGTCTTCCGAATACCTTGAAGGCTATTACTCGATGACTCTTAACAGTAAAATGAAAGAAGGCTTCTTCGAATCAAATGTAATTAGAAAAGATGGAAATATTCTGCCAGTTAGTTTTTCACTTACTCCGATCATCGATAATGAAGTGATTTCAGGATACATGTGTATCGGAAGAGATATAACTGAACTACGCAAATACGAAGTAGAACTTGAGACAAAAGTTGAAGAGCGAACTAAAGAATTAGCGGTAGTTAATGAAGAATTGCGAAAAGATATTGAAATAAGAGAGAAAGTAGAAAAACAACTATTGAATCAAACCAAAGAACTAAAGGAAATAAACGCCAGCAAAGACAAATTATTTTCGATAATTGCTCACGACTTAAAAAGTCCGTTTACTGCTGTACTCGGCTATACAGAGTATTTATCAACCGATCTTGAAAACCTAACTGATGACGAAATAAAGTCTTACGCAACAAACTTGCATAAATCTGCTGAGTCAGTCTTTAAATTACTTGATAACCTTCTCGAATGGTCAACAATTCAAACCGGAAGGAAAGATTTCTCGCCATCGCAATTCAGCATTAATGATCTTGTAAATAACATTTTAACATTGTTTGAATCCACCGCAAAAGAAAAAAATATTGAACTTGAATTCCAACAAGAAAAAGAACATTCTGCTTACGGCGATAAAAATATGATTGATTCTGTGATAAGAAACTTAATATCAAATGCTATAAAATTTTCTCATTTTGATTCAAGCATAATTATAAAAACTGAAGAAGATGAAGATTTTGTTATAGTGCATGTTGTTGATACAGGCATTGGCATCGAACCTTCAAAAATAAGTAGAATTTTCAGTTTGAGCGGGAATTATTCCAGAGAAGGAACCGCAAATGAAAAAGGAACCGGACTTGGATTAATTTTGTGTAAAGAATTTATAAAAGCAAATGGCGGAGACATCCAAGTCGAAAGCCAGGTTGGTCATGGATCAATTTTCACAATTACAGTCCCTAAATCGGGTGAATTTGATTGAATTTGAACATTTGTTAACAATTACATAATTTGATATTCATTTTTAGCTAACGTATTTTTTTGGATGTTTAGAGGGTCGGATTAATACAGGAAATTTAAATGCCATACATTGACTTAAAAGAAATACTAAACACAAATTATCCAAAATTGTTTCAAAACAAACCAGAGTTTTTAAAGAATCTGATTCTGAAATTTTTTAACAATGTATTGTATATTCGTGAAATCAATGAGTTCTTTGAAAAACATAAAGGTGAAAAGGATATTGAATTTGTCAACAGCGTTTTTGAAGATTTAAATTTCTCATTTAGTATTTCCGATAAAGATATTGCAAAAATTCCTTCTGAAGGCAGGCTTATTTGTGTAGCAAATCACCCAATCGGTAGTTTAGATAGCTTAGCTTTAATAAAAGCCATTTACAATATTAGAAAAGATGTGAAGATTATTGCTAATGATATTTTATTAGCAATTGAGCCGGTAAAAAAGTTTATTCTTCCGTTTCAGCTT
The DNA here is from genome assembly GCA_028282005.1 of Melioribacteraceae bacterium. Classification (GTDB taxonomy): domain Bacteria; phylum Bacteroidota; class Ignavibacteria; order Ignavibacteriales; family Melioribacteraceae; genus JANQIV01. Next base: position 9,505 of record JANQIV010000242.1, read on the forward strand.
GAATCCAAAAAAATACAAAAAGAGAATGTTGAAGCCATTGGTAACGCATTGTCGAATGAAGAAGTTGTAATAATGTTCCCTGCTGCAGAAGTATCAAGATTAAGTGGACTTTACGTTAGAGACGGTAAATGGAATAAAGGCTGCATATATTTTGCGCGAAAATTTAATTCGCCTATTTTACCGGTATTTGTTGATGCTAAAAATTCATGTTTGTTTTATTTCGTTTCATTATTACACAGATATTTTTCAAGAGTTTTATTAGCTCATGAATTATTCAATAAAAGAAATAAAACTATCAGTCTACAATTTGGGGATCCGATTCCGGCTAAATCATTTCAAAAGAATTTTATAAATGATAAATTCCAAACTAAGCTACTCAAAAAACACGTTTACTCTATCGGAACAAATAAAAGCGGCACTTACGCAACTGAGCAAAATATTATCCATCCGATTGACCGCCAATTAATTAAACGCGAATTAAATAACTCTAAAGTCTTAGGTATAACCAGCGACGATAAAATGATTCTTCTTACAACAAAAGAAGATTCACCAAACGTAATAACCGAAGTAGCAAGATTAAGAGAAATTACTTTCAGAAGAGTTGGCGAAGGCACAGGTAAAAAACTTGATCTTGATAGATTTGACGATTTGTATAAACATATTATTGTTTGGGATGACAAGGAACTTGAAATTGTTGGATCTTATAGATTAGGAATTGGCAAAGAGATTTTAGAAAAAGCCGGCTCCAATGGTTTTTATACTTCAACATTATTTGATTTTTCTGATGAGTTTGTTGAAAATTATATTGTTGATTCTATCGAACTTGGCAGAAGTTTTGTCCAGAAAAAATATTGGAACACAAATGCGCTGCATTATTTGTGGCAAGGCATTGGTGCTTTCTTAGCGCATAATGGTTTTATAAAATACATGTTTGGCGGTGTAAGTATTAGTGACGCCTATCCGCTCGGCGCAAAAAGAGCATTGGTTTATTATTTCGATAAATGGTTTGGATCACGTACGACTTTAGCTACCTCTAAAAATAAATTTGAATTGCCGAATAATTCAATAAATGAATACGCAGAAAAATTTATTGGCGAAAACCAAAAGCAGGATTATTTCATTCTCAAAAACCTAATGAAACCTTACGGTTTTACAGTTCCGATTCTTTACAAACATTATTCTGAATTGTGCGAAAAGAATGGTGTTAGTTTCATCGATTTCGGAATTGACAATTCTTTTGAACAATGCATTGATGGTTTAATTTTAGTGGACATCGATAAAATTAAGCAGGAAAAGAAAGACAGGTACATCAACTGCTTTGTGCCTAATGCTGCTCACGCTTAATTCAACGCAAACACTTTTTTCTTTCTAAAATTTATTAGTCACACTGAGCTTGTCGAAGTGTGTTGCTTCTTCAATTAAATATGTTAAGCTTGCCCGCCTTTGGCGGGCAAGCTTAACACGACTTATTCTAAAAATAAATCCCTTTAACTATCTTATAAATTTGGAATTCTTTTTGAACTCGGATATCTCACCGAGTAAACAAATTTTTTGGTTGTGCTTTGATTTGGGTTTAATTTAATCTGCCAGGTAACTAATCCCAACTTTTTATTCAAATTAGCTCCGCTGCTCTCAATTAATTCAACATCTATATCTTCATTCTGTGAAATTGGGATTTGCTCTTCTAACATCAAATCAATTTGAGATTTCTTTTTGTTATTTATAATAATATCGTAACCAAAAAATCTTTCGATATCACTACTAAAAAATTTATCTTCAGTAAAATCTTCTAGTAGCTTTCTTTCAACAACAATATTTTTATCTCTGCCCAATGATACACTTAATTTTTTCTCTGCTATTGCCGGATCGATAAAAGTCTTACCAACGTAAGCATTTTCAAAATAGATATTTGCTTGCCCCGGCAATAAATTAAGTTTATTCCAGTCGCTTATTTCAGCTATTAAAAACGCAGCTTGGTCATATTTTGGAGCTGAATAGTATTTATAATCCGCAGGTAAAGTATGATTTTGTAAAGCAACGATGTGAGGTTTGCCATCGGACGGTATATCATATTTTATTGATGTGGAATATTCAACAGCTAGTTGTGTTTCCAAAGTCTGAGTGTAATCAGCTAAATCTTCCGCCACTTCATCTTCTTCGGCTAATAATGGTCTTTGTGCTTGTACACTAAAAGCTGCTTCTTTTTTCATTCCCCCTCTTTGATAAACATTCCAGCTTAAATTATCTTGAAAATTAATGAACCAAGGATCTAATTCAGGTTTGTTGTTGTTTTCATTCGGATTTCTCGTTGAGATAATTACATCAATATCATTCCAAGCCATACCTGTTTTTTGCCAAACATTCGCATTTAAATCAAGTTGCAAAGGTGAGGTAATATTATCACTGCGAATATCATAAATTGGATTCCAACCCGCTTGGTTAGCGATATAAGTCAACTCTAAATCTAACTTTGTTTTACTTTTTGCAAGCACTTTTACAACAACTTCGCCTACTGCATTTATCCTTTTGCTTTTAATCTCATTCAACTGATTCTTTATTCGCTTAATATCTTTTTCTACTTTAACGATCTTTTGATTTTTCTTAGCAATTTCTTTGTAAAGTTCATTTAATCTTTCCCTGTAAAACTTAGCCATATTTTTTAGTTCAACTACTGTCGGGCCGCCTTCTTCGCCGCCTAAATTTTTGTTTTCAACAATTAATTCAATCTCTAATTTAGATACTTGAATTTCATCGGAAGTAGCTTGTTTTATCATTTTCAAAGTTTCAAGAGAATCTTCCAGCGATAAAACAAACTTGGGTTTCTGCCGGGCTTTCAAATAATTATTTCTGTGATTGATTGACAAAATTACCGCATCACCTTTTGCTGAAACTTGAATACTGTTTTTATCCAGATTCTCGGCAATTCCGTCAATTACAATTTCGTTCATTCCTTTTTCCAAACTCGTGCTTGCTAAATGTGTTAACTCAGCTCCTCTCAAAAATACTTTTGCAGCTTTTAAATTGGATGTAATATTAATTGATTCCGCCGCAGTTAATGGGAGGGAAAATAAAACTAATAACAATAGTAGGGATTTAGTTTTCATGCTTTTTCCTTTTTATAAATTCGAGTTTAATCTTATACATGAACTAAAATTACGTGTTCCGTTTACAATGAAAAAATAAAATAATATATTTAGTCCGAAATATATTTTGTGATAAAAGTCTCATTTTGCTTTTTATTACCGTTAATGATACTTATTTTTGCTTTCTTATTTTTGAGAACTGATAGAAAGACCGGATGAAAAAAATAATTTTAGAGCTTTTAAAAAAATACTTTGAATCGATTTTAGAGAATTGGACAAATTTCATACTCAAAAAGAATAATAAATTATCTGAATCGCAAATAAGAACTTTTGTTTCCAGCAGTTTAAATGTATTGATGGAAATAATTGAAAAATCAGACTACTCAACTGCAGACCAATACTTAATCGACACATATAATTTGTTTTCCGGTGAAAAACTAAACTTGCTGCAAATCAGCGAAATCTTTGGACAAGGCAGATTCGCGATACTAAACCAAATTGAAACTGATGATTCACACAATTACGATGCTACAATTTTGCTGGGGTACATTGATGAAATAATAGAACAAGTTTATGCCCGCTACGGAATAATGCACCAGCAAGCTAAAATGAAAGAAGTTACGGAAGATCGCGACAGGCTTGCTGCAAAGCTGGAAATGAATCAGCAGTACCTGAAAAATATTCTGCATGCTTCCGATTCTGCAATTATGGTTATCGACGAAAATGAGAAATTTATAGCCTGGAATAAAGGCGCCGAAAAGATATTCGGATATAAAGAAGAAGAAATTTTACATTCGCCATCTTCCACATTGATGCCGGATGAAAGCAAATTTAAAGATGAATTGAAATTCATTCAAAATGAAATTAAATCCAGCGGTTACGTAAAAATTTTAGAAACTGAGCGCAAATCCAAAGACGGCACTATTATTCCCGTTCAGTTGAGCGTAACCAAACTGCCTAGCAATAATGGCAAAAGTTATAGCGGCAGGAGCGTTATAATTAAAGATTACACAGAAGTAAAAAAATTGCAGCAGCAGGTTGACCAATCTGAAAAACTCGCGGTTATCGGGCAAGTTGCAGCAGGTGTTGCTCACGAGATTGGGAATCCGCTCGCGTCGATTTCATCACTTGTGCAAATAATGCAGCGCACGATTAATGACGAATCATTGATTGATCAGCTGGCGACAATTAAAGAGAACATTGATAGGATCACAAAAATTGTGCGTGAACTTGTTGACTTCTCTCGCCCGCCAAGCTATGAACAAATGATGATCAGTGTTAACGATGTTGTCAAAACTGCGTTGGGTATTGTAAAATATGACAAACGTGTGCGCAAAGTTAAGTTTGACACAAATTTTGACGAATCACTCCCACGAATTAATATTGTCCCTGACCAAGTTCTGCAGGTATTTGTAAATATAATGATCAACGCTTTGGATGCTATTGCCGGCGAAGGCACAATTACAGTCAATTCCAAATTGAGTAAAGATAAAGTAGCAGTTGAGATAATTGACGACGGCTGCGGAATGGATGAAAAAACTTTAGGACACATTTTCGATCCATTCTTTACAACAAAAGAAGTCGGCAAAGGTACCGGACTTGGGCTTTCTGTAAGTTATGGAATTATCAAAAAATTTAGCGGCAAAATTGAAGTTGAAAGTGAAATTAACAAAGGCACAAAGTTCACAGTCGAATTGCCGATTGAAGAGTAGAGGTATAAATGAGTGCAAAAATTTTAATTGTTGATGACGAAAAAGTAATTAGAGACTCGCTAAAAATTGTTTTGAGCGATGAAGGGTATTCAACTGAAGTGGCTGCTGACGGCGAAGAAGCATTAAACGCAATTAAAGAAGATAACTTTGACGTAGTGATAACGGACATTAAAATGCCGAAGCTGGATGGAATGGAGTTACTGAACGAAGCATCTAAAATTTCTCCGGAAACATTCTTCATTGTTATGACGGCTTTTGCTTCGGTGAACACGGCCATTGAAGCTTTGCGTGCCGGTGCGTACGACTATTTAATAAAGCCGATTGAGTTTGACGATTTAATTATCCGCTTAAAAAGATTGGTGGAATTCAAAAACCTTTCGAACGAAAATAAATTTTTAAGGCAAAAGGTTTCCTCAGAAATTGGTTTCGAAAATATCATCGGAAAAAGTGAACCGATGCAGAAAATTTTTGATATCATAAAACAAGTTGCCCCGACAAACTCAAATGTTTTGATAATGGGTAAAAGCGGTACCGGTAAAGAGCTCGCCGCTAAAGCGATTCATTTTAACAGCCAAAGAAAAGATAAAATTTTTCTGCCCGTAAACTGCGGAGCAATTTCAGAAAATTTAATTGAGAGTGAGTTATTCGGACATAAAAAAGGATCTTTCACCGGGGCTACCGAAGATAAAATGGGGCTTTTCAAAGTGGCAGACGGCGGTACTTTGTTTTTGGATGAGATCGGTGATTTACCATTAAACTTACAAGTGAAACTTTTGCGCGCACTTGAAGACAAAGAGTTTTTGCCGGTGGGCGGTACAAAACCGGTCAGGACAGATGTAAGAATTATTACTGCTACAAATCAAAATATATTTGACAAAACTCAGTCCGGCGAATTTAGGGAAGATCTTTATTACAGATTAAATGTTGTTGAATTGAATCTGCCTCAATTAAATGAAAGAAAAGAAGATATCCCGTTACTTGTAAATCACTTTGTACAGAAATCTTGCAATGAAATGGGCAAAAAAGTTTTGAGCGTTGATAACGAAACAATGAAAATTTTGACAAACTACGAATGGCGCGGCGGTGTCCGTGAGCTTGAAAATGTAATTGAACGTGCTGTTATTTTCGCTAAAAACGATATGATTACAGTTAACGATTTAACTGAGCACATTCGCGGTAAAACTACAATTAATGGTTACTCCGATTCATTAAAAGATGCGATGCGTAATTTTGAGAAAGACCATATTTTGACAACAATTAAAAAATTTGATTATAACAAAGAAGAAGCTGCAAAAGCTTTGAAAATTGGCCTCTCATCGCTTTATAGAAAAATGGAAGAACTGGGTATCCCTACAAAATCACCAAGGGAATTGGAAAATTAAAGAAGGCAGATCAATTGACCTGCCTTCTTGATTTTCATATCTTGATACTAAAATCTATTTAAGCATTATCATTTTTTTACTTTGCACTATATTCTTATTTGATTCTAAAGAGTTCGCAAACATTCTATAAATATAAATACCACTCGAAACTTTTACGCCTTGCTCATTTGTGCCGTCCCAATTAACATTATGGATACCGGCTGTCTGACCGTTTGTTTCAAATGTTTTCATCAGTTTGCCGGTAATATCATAAATACTGATTTTTACGTTCGATATTTCCGGGATTGAGTAACTAATTCTTGTTTCCGGATTAAAAGGGTTTGGCGAGTTACCGATCAGCCTAAAATCATTTGACAATATTTCAGTTTGACTTTCTTCATTCATATTAAAGGGTTTATTCAAATTGCCGGTAATCCTATTTACATCTATTCCTATCAGAGACTTTGCAAAAATTACTTCTTCATTAAGCTGATATTCTTTTGAAATTCTTGATAATGATTTCTCAGCGTTTTTATAATCCTTAATGCCATAGTATGCAAAAAACAAATTCATTAAGGCATTCTTTTCGTGTATTGTATCTTTGTAATCGTTAAGCAATTCTTTATTTACAGCAACAGACTCAGAGGTGTTTTTATCGAGCATAAAAATATTTGATAGTACCTCCATTGCAATTGGGCGCGCATCATTTTCTGCTGACTTATTGCTTTTAATTGATTTGATATGATCAATTATACTTTTGTCTTTGGTCGAAGCATATAATCTTCCTAAATCTGCTATAGCTTTCTTTGAGTTATCAGAATTATTATTGCCTTCAATTGTAGATGATAATGAATTAAAATTTTCATCATGCACTTCATTATTTCGTACCATCATCATAGGACCGTTATACGGGCTCCAGTCAATATATGATGATCCGTCATAAGAAGTTGCAGTTGGCGGATTTGGTGACCACCAATTGTTTTCTGCATAAATTGTTGAGTTGTTCGTAGCGTAAGCGTTGAAAGTATTGTTAAGAAAACTATTATTATGTTTTGTTGTACCGTTACCCGCATTGAATGTAGTGTAGTAATACGCGTCTATTCCTTGGTAGCTGTCTTTAAGAGTGTTATTACCGGAAGAGGATTGGCCCGGTGCGGTAAAATGTACTGTTGAATAATTTATTGCATTGAGAGCTTCTTTATAAGTAGCTTTTGGTGCTGATATTGTATTATTCTTCATGTAAATGGTAGCATTATAAAGAGAAACTCCGGAATTCGTGTTGTTTTGTATAGTATTATTTTCCAGATATGTTGAATGGCTGTTGGTTACGTATACCGAAACAGCCGAGTTATTACTGAATGTAGAATTTTTAACAGTAGGAGAAGCTCCAAAACCAATAAGGGCTCCGGAACCTTGGGCTTTCTCTATAGTGCATCCGTCAATTGTTCCGCTGCTGCCTGAGTAGAAATGAATACCTAACCACGAAGATGACGAACTTGTAAATGTTGCATTTGTCGCATTAAGTGTACCATTTACAACTATTTTTTTACCGCTTGCAAATTTAAAGTCAGCAGTATAAAGTTCGTAAGAATCCCCGGCTGGAATAGCCAAATCGTCGGTAAAGTTTATCGTTGTACCACCAATATTTGGACGATCTTCTTGTATTTTTTGATTCATTCTTTCATATTGGCCGTTCGTAAATTTTACTCGGCAGACATCATTAGTTGCATTCATATGATTATCGATAGGATCTACTCCGAATAATAATTCACAAGAATCATCAAAATCACAATCTACATTTCTAAGATGTATAGGTGTATCTAAGACCCCATCACCATCTCCAGCGGAACATCTCCAGGTCCAAGTATGCAATAAACCGAAATAATGCCCTACTTCATGAACAGGTAATCTTCCTTGATTATAATATGGATCCCCACCACCAGGTAAATGTTCAGGTTGGATCACTACACCATGTAGTTTTGGATTTTGTTCTGCCCTACCGTCCCAAGGAAATAATGCCCATGCCACTACACTAGTTGCGTCATTGACATCAGTAATATAAATATTCAAAACATGATCTGTATCGACAGCTAATGCATTCTTCATGTTAGTTTCATTTTGTCTTGGGCCATTTCCTGTCGGCTCATAGATACCTCTCCAATTGTCATTAACAGTTCTACTTATTCCAACCAGATAAAATGTAACATCCTGACCATCAGCAAAATTTTCATTAAGGATTGTGATCTGATTATTTAGTTGACTATTTGAAACGTCACCTGATCCATTACTTGATATAATCACATGAAAAAAGACGGGCACACTTTTATTTAAAGATGGACTGTAAGATATTGTTGGTATTTGAAGATCAGATGGATTTACAGTCCCACAAAAAGATTCTTGACTAAATACAAAATTGAATTGTAATATTACAATAATGCACAATGAGCACATGAAATTCATACCTAAACCTCCCATTTGTTTTCGCAATAAAAGTTTTTGTTTTTATAAGTTAGAATTCAGTTAGTGTATTTCTCCAAGGAAATTTTAATTGGAGCTATTCCTTGGATAGAAGAAAACTCTAATTTTCCATCTTTGATTTCAAAGAAAAAATCTGAATCAGGAACTAAAATACCAGTATCGATGAATTGCAATGAGTCATCTTTCACATTGTAAGTTCCTTCAAACATTTCATCAAATCCACCTTGTTGAAAATTTTGATTTTCTGGCATAAGCCATCTTCCTTTTAAGCTAAAATCTAAAAGCAATTCAACTTCGAATAATCCTCCAATCTCTAAAACATTGATGGGAATATCATTGTCGCCAGGAATTATAAATGTAGTAGCTTCATAACTGCCAGCTACCCTTACAGCATCTGGATCAGGTTCAGGAGGATCAGTTCCGTTATCACTGCAATATGCTGTTAATAGTGCTGTTACAACTATTAACATAATTTTTAGTTTACTTTTCATGGTTTGCCTCTTAAGAAGAATTGAGAAAACTTAATTATAATATTATCAAAATTTCACCGGGAGACTTTGATAATTAAGTCTTTTTTTTCGCTTAAAGTCAATATAGTACAAATGCTTACTAATAAGTCGCCTTTTGTTTTTAGCACTTAATCGAAATATTTATTCAAAATAGAGTGAAATATTTACACTGTTTTAAGATTAATTTAATTGATATGAAAGGTGCGATTACGTATAAATACTTACTGTTTTTTTAAGCCCAACCCTTAACATGACATGCTTTAATTCTTCTGTTTCCCAGACTTCCTTCAAATCATTGATTATCAATTCTACTGGGTTGGACCATTCCCTGTGAGTTCTTCAATTCCTCTCCAACTGTCATTTATGGTTCTACTTATGCCAGCTAAATAAAATGTAAGGTTTTCCCCATCAGCATAGTTTACGTTTAGTATGCTAATTTGATTCATTAATTGACTATTAGAAACATCTCCTACGCCATCACTTCCTATTATTATATGAATAAACACAGGTATATTTTTGTTTAGAGATGGATTATAATTTATAGTTGGCTAAGCAGGTTCACTTGCACTGCTAGAAGCACAATATTCAACTTGGCCAAAGATTAAGCCAGAATAGATAAGAGTAAATATCATAAGCATTTTTATTGAGCTCATTAATAACTCCTTGTTATTGATAGATTTATTTATTTGAAGCTATTATTCTTATTCTCTGATTGATGCTACGCCTAATTTTTAACTAATTTTATTCTTGTTAAAAGATAGGTATCATGTATAAATTCTAAAGTATCATCTTTTATTAAATAATAATCTCTAGAAATTATATTTTGAAGATCAGAAAATTGTAATGAATCTCCTTTTACTTTATAAGTTCCAGAAAAAGCAGTTGTGTCAAAACCATTGTGATAATTATTCGATTCAGGAATAGACCAAACACCCTCGACTCCAAAATCTAAAAATAGTTCCATTTCAATGAATGCACCATAGTCCAAATGAAAAACTGGAATACCATTATCTCCAATAGTTACTAGCTCAATTGCCTCGTATTTACCCGCAACCCTTACAGCATCTGGATCAGGTTCAGGTGAATCAGTTCCGTTATCACTGCAAGATGCTGTTATTAGCACTATTGCGGCTGTTATCAAAATTCCAAGTTTTAGTTTCATGCCTTACCTCTGTCTTCTTAATAAACTTTTTTTAGAACTACAATTGTTGGAGCAAATCCTCTAAGTCTTTTATATTCTAATGTATCTTTTTTGATAATAAATTCGTTTGATATCAAGAAGTTCTTTACTCCTTTTAGTTTTAAAGAATCATCTACAATTTGATAGCTACCCTCATAAGTTCCTTCAAAACCACTTCTAACCAGATTCCAATACTCTGGAATAATCCACCATCCATCAACTTTAAACTCTAAAAACAATTCTAGTCTTAAAGATCCACCTATAGCCAAAACATCAACTGTTACATCGTTATCACCAGATACCCAAAACTGTACTGCCTCATATATGCCAGCCACTTTTACTGCATCAGGGTCCGGTTCAGGCGGATCAGTTCTGTTATCACTGCAGAATGTTGTTAGAATTGCAATTAAAATTATTAGGGTTCTCAGTTCAGTTTTCATGGTTCGCCAAGTGCATAAATCAATTTTTTCATTTCAACTTTAATTGGTGCAATTGTACTTAAGCCTGAAGTCAACTCTAAGCTACTGTCTGTAATTTCAAAGAAAAAATCTGAATCAGGAACTAAAATACCAGTATCGATGAATTGCAATGAGTCATCTTTCACATCGTAAGTTCCTTCAAACATTTCATCAAATCTACTTTGTTGAAAATTTTGATTTTCTGGCATAAGCCATCTTCCTTTTAAGCTAAAATCTAAAAGCAATTCAACTTCGAATAATCCTCCAATCTCCAAAACATTGATGGGAATATCATTGTCGCCAGGAATTATAAATGTAGTAGCTTCATAACTACCCGCAACCCTAACTGCATCTGGATCAGGTTCAGGAGGATCAGTTCCGTTATCACTGCAAGATGCTGTTATTAGCACTATTGTGGCTGTTAACAAAATTCTAAGTTTTAGTTTCATGTTTCGCCTCTTTAGATATAAAATATTTAACAATAGCAATGTAAAAGTTTTTACAAAGAGACTATGATAACTAAGTCCTTTTTTCTTTTAAAACCAAGGTAGTATAATTACTGAAAATTATTAATTCGTTGTTTTTGAATCTTAATCAAAGAAAAGCAATAAAACAACACATAAAATTTGCACTATTTCATTTTTAAGTAAAAATCGGATAGTGTGTATCTATAGTATTTACATCTATAGTTTATTACTTTCAGAAAAATATAAAAGCTGGTTTTCATTAAAATTACATCGCGATAAATATTTATATTTGGAACAGATAAAAATATTTATCTGTTAGATACGTCAAAAGAGTAAACAAGAAAGGAAATAAAAATGAACGGATTTAAAACTGCTGCTTTAATGACGCTGATGATGATTCTGTTTTTGTTTGTCGGCAATCTGCTTGGCGGTGAAACGGGATTGATGATCGCGTTTGTTTTTTCAATAATACTTAATTTCGGCAGCTACTGGTTTTCAGACAAAATTGTTTTAACTCTGTATAAAGCAAAAGAAGTTTCCCCAAAGGAAGCCCCGGAACTGCACCGAATGGTTGAAGATTTATCGCAGCGCGCGATGATCCCGAAACCAAGAGTTTATGTAATGCCGAGCGATACACCAAACGCATTCGCAACCGGACGAAATCCAGAAAACGGAGTTGTTGCGGTTACCACCGGAATTATAAAAATATTAAACAGAGAAGAGCTCGAAGGCGTAATCGCACACGAATTAGCACACATTAAAAATAGAGATATTTTAGTAAGTACAATTGCAGCCACGTTAGTTGGTACAATTACGATGATTGCACGATTGGCAGGCTGGACAACGATTTTAGGCGGCGGAAGAGACAGAGACGGCGGCGGACTCAGTGATTTGTTATTAATGATTTTAGCACCGATCGTTGCAATATTAATTCAGCTTGCTATTTCCCGTTCACGGGAATATATGGCAGATGAAACCGGAGCGGAAATTACCGGCAAACCTATGGGATTGGCTTCGGCACTAAATAAGCTTGAGCAAGCCGGTAAAGCAATCCCGATGAGAAACGCAGAAACATCTTCTGCACACATGTTTATCGTGAATCCGCTTTCAGGCAAATCACTAATGAAAATGTTTTCAACTCACCCGCCTATTGAACAACGCGTAAACAGACTAAGAGAAATTGCAAACGGCAGGAGATGATTTAATTTTTGTCACACTGAGCTTGTCGAAGTGTTTTAACATAACATGTTTCGACTTGCCCGCCAAAGGCGGGCAGGCTCAACATGACTCATCGAAGTTTTCTTTTTCAATAATCTTACAATAATTTTGCCCATTTCTTTTTCATTGACATTTCACAGCATTAATTTCAAATTGGTTCTTTAATATTCATTACAAATCAAAATAAAAGTGCAAAAACTCTATTTTCTTTTTTTAATTTTTTCTCTCACTATAATAAGCGCTCAGTCCAAAACAAACCTTGAATTAATAAATTCTTTAATTGATACCGCTACTGAAGAGATTGCCGGTAAGTTGGGATCAACTGATTCAGAAATAAGTTTAAAGGTAAATTCCCCGGCTGAAATTAAGTTTCTGCAAAACAGAGTTAATTACTCGCTTAAATCCAAAGGATTAAAAGCAGTAACTGAAAATGATCCGGCGAAACTAAAATTAGTTTTTAATCTTGATAATGCTGCCACTAGCTATCTGCAAATAATTAAAGACGGCATTTTAGGTAAGCTGCTGCTGGAAAGGGAATTAATTATTTCTGGAACTTATTATTTAGAAAATGATTATAAAGTGGAGAATTCAGCAGAGTTCAATTACACAGTAATAGATACAGTATTATTAGAGGACATAAAGAAGTTGGAGAATTCATCTTTGCCATTTGCAAAAGATGAATTGCCGTCTGAACCTTTTTTCTCGGGAATAATTGAACCGGCTGTAGCTTTGGGTACAGCAGTTGTTGCAGTCATTTTGTTTTTTACTGTAAGAAGCAACTAATTTTATTATTTACCGTAACATTGTTTTTACTTATTTTGAGTGTTTTGATTTTCCAAAATTTGGCGGAGTATGATTTAGTATGTACCGTTTTTTGATATTAGCAATAACACTTTTTGTTGCAGGATGTTCTGGTTCAGTTGATACATCCCGCTTAAATCCACAAGAACATTTTGATTACGCATTTTCACTTTATGAAGATGAAGATTATTTTGGAGCTATAACTGAGCTTCAATCCCTTTTACTTCAATACCCGGGTAGTGCAATCAATGATGATTCACAATACTACTTAGGAATGACTTACTTCAAACGTGAGCAATTTTTATTAGCAGCTTATGAGTTCAGTAAATTGATAAGGGACATTCCGGCAAGTAACTTTGTACCTGAAAGCCAGTACATGCTTGCAGAATCCTATTATCAATTGTCGCCACCTTATCAACTTGACCAGGCATTTTCAATTAAAGCGATTGAAGAATTTCAGGCATTTATAGATTTCTTCCCGACTAATGAAAAAGTAACTGAGGCAGAAGTAAAAATTAAAGAAATGAACGAAAAACTCGCTTTGAAAGAGTATAGCAGCGGCGAGATTTATGAAAAAATGCAGTACACATCTGCAGCTTTGAAATATTATGAAATTGTTGTAAATACTTTTCACGATACAAAATATGCACCTTTAGCACTTTACAATAAAATTCAGCTTCACTTATCAAGGGAAGAACAAAATAAAGCGGCCTCTTCGGTGAGAGAGTTTTTGGCTAAATATCCTAATCATGATAAAGCCTTGGAAATAAAAGAATTACAAACTAAGATTTCGTTACAGTAAACAGGAGCTGTTATTTCAAAGACTGTCAAAGATTCTATCGTTACAATGACAGAGCTTGTTCTGCCGAACCACACTAATCAATTCAGTAATTTATTCGGTGGACAGCTTATGCACTGGATTGATATTTGCGCAGCACTTACTAGCTCAAAACATGCGCAAAGAGTTTGTGTTACTGCTTCTGTTGATAGAATTGATTTTCATCACCCGATAAAGCTGGGTGATGTAGTAACTTTGAGAGCGTCGGTAAATAGAGTTTTTAATACTTCAATGGAAGTGGGTGTAAAAATATTTGCCGAGAATTTTAAAGAGGGTAAAAAGTTACATACGAACTCTGCTTATCTAACTTTTGTTGCAGTGGACAAAGAAGGCCACCCTGTAAAAACAACTGATATAATTCCGGAAACCGATGAGGAAAAGAGAAGATATAACGAAGCTCTTAAACGTCGCGAGACAAGGCTTAAATCTCGGAAAGGAAATAGCTAAACTATTACCACTTCTTTTGATCGGTTCAATTTATCCGCAAATCAATTTAAACCAATTTTTCTTCTACGATAAAATTCAATCTACCGCAGGAAATTATCAAGTATCATTTATTGATTTTGATAAAGATGATGATCACGACATAATCTTTTACGGTAATGAAAAAGAGTTTATAATTCATACAAACGAAGACGGCAATTTTACTGACGCGATCGAAAAGTTTTTCTTTTATGAGATCAGTAATATGGAGTTGCTTAAATCCGTAGAAAACTATGGGAATATTGTATTATTCCACTCAAGGAAAAATATGATCTCCGGTTTGGCATCGTTTACAAAATACGGAACACTACAATTGCTCAATACTCATCAGTATGACGGGTATCCTGATAAAATTACAATCGGCGATATCAATAATGACAATATTAATGAAGCATTGGTTTATGGAAATTCATTTAACGGGATTTCATTAATTGAAGAAGTTGATTTCACAATTAAGGAAACAAAAATTGTTGATGGTAATATTTATGATTTTGGACATTTAATAGACATTAATTTTGATGAATTTAACGATTTAGCAATTTTAGACATTTTGGATAATTCTATTAAGATTTTCAACAATGATGAAAACTCACAATTAATTGAAGAGAGAACTTATAAACCAAATTTTGAGATAAATGAATTTCACATCTTGAATTTTAACAATGATGACTTCGAAGATTTTTTAATAAGCTCTAATGATCAAATTGAAATTTTAATTGGAGATTCAGTTTATTCATTTTCCGAAAAATTTGTTATTGGGATAGAAAATACCTCACAAATTTCCGTAAATGATTTCAACAATGACGGATTAGAAGATATTTCATGGCTGGATGAAAAGGGAGACCTGTATTTTGCTTTTAGTAAGAAATATAGTTTCAGTGATCCTATAAGATATTTAAGAGAACAAAAACTGAGTCATTTAAATACCCTGACTAATGAATTGATTAAATATAGTGTTTCTGCAAAAGAAGATGGATCAATAAATATATTTTCAAACTTTACCGACGGAAACGAAAGTTTCAAAGTTACCTTTGATGAACCAATAACAAATTTTATAATTGATAAAAATAATTTAGCACTGATTACTAATCCTCAATCCTCATTAATAACAATAAAGAACAATAATAAGATTTTCACCGAGTTGCTAAATTTTGAATTTGAAAATGAATTTAGTTCATTAGTTTTTAATTCAATCAAGAATGAATATTTGTTATTCAATAAAGATAAAAGGTTTATCAGTACAATTAACTTTGAAAACGGAACGCCGATAGAGCAGAACTATTTTTTTGAAAATAATATTATTACTATACAAGCAATCGATTCAAATTATGTCGTTTTATCATCACTAAACGATTCAACTTTTGTAAACACAATTAATAATTGGGATAACTGGGAAACAGCTAATTTTTATTGGTTATCTTCAGATTCAATATTAATTGAAACTATAAAAATCATAAATAATGAGATATATTTTTGGACTCTCAAGAATGATAGCATGTATTTGAACTCATTCAACTTGGCAACAAAATTAAGCAGTCAAACTGAATTACTAGACTTTAAATATGCTATTAATAATTTCAACCGAATAGTAACCCAAAATTATGATTCGAAGCTAATAACTTTTTTTGAAATTGGTGATTCTCTTGTTGCGTTTATAAATAATGACAGACTTGAAAGATATCAGATTGTTGATGAACTAAAAGGTGAGAAGTCAGTATCCCAAGGAAATTTTATTTATCACAATGATGTGTTTTTCACTTATGAAATTGATCAAGAGGGTAAAAAGATTTATACAAGAAAATTCATTGAATCACAGAATGTCAATAGTTATTTTGTTACTTCCTTTTATGAAGAAACTAATTTTTTAGTTTACCTAAACAATTTTGACAACACAATAAATTTCGTAAGAATTGAATGAAAACTAAAATACTTTCTATTACCATTTTGCTGTTCTTTTCAATTATCAACTCGCAAACTCTTGATGAACTTTACACTAAATTCATGAATAATCACTCTCATTCTGAAGATCATGTTACACACGGAGAAAAATGCGGTTTTGGACTTATCAGCAGTATAAAATCAAACTTTGATCAATTCAGCAGTGAACAACAAGCAGTATTAAAAAAATTACTTAGCAGACCTGAAAAAGATACGAGCGTTGTCTCTCCCAAAGGCTACTTTAGAATTCATTTCAATTTAACCGGAAGTGACAGGCCTTTTTATGAATTCCCGAATATGACTCACGAAGACTCAACAAATGTTTTTGTAATGGTCGATTCACTGGCTGCAGCGTTTGATTTTTCATACGATTATGAAATCAATACACTAGGCTACCCTGTTCCACCAAGTGATAACGGCAATGGCGGTGATGACAGAATCGATGTTTATGTAAGAAATTTCGCTTCCGGAGTTTACGGACAAACTGTGTTTGAAGATGATCTCGGTGATAATAAGCTAACATCTTATATTGAAATTGATGATAACTTTGTTGGCAATTATTTTGTACCAGGCCTGCAAGCGGCTAAAGTTACAGCTGCCCATGAATTACATCATGTTATTCAAATAGGTGTTTATGGATTGTGGTCGTCAGATGTTTGGTTTTACGAAGTAACATCAACTTCAATGGAAGAATTTGTTTATGATGATATTAATGACTACTACGGACAAATTAGCAATTATTTGGGCAGAACTCACCAAACAATAAAATCAAATTCCGGTTACAACCTAACTATACTAAATTTGTTCTTTCAAGAAAAGTACAATGTTGATTTTATAAAAAGAGTTTGGGAGTATATTGATGATGTACCTCCTTTGCAGGCAATCTCAAATGCTCTTTTAGAAAACGGCAGTAATTTTGCAGAAGCATTTAACGAGTTTGGAATTTGGACTTACTTTACCGGTTATAGAACTCAGCCCGGAAAATACTTTGAAGAAGCTGCAAATTATCCTGTGCTGAATTCGATTTTCGATATGGATTTTTCGTCACCGACTACATCTTTTAGTGTAAACAGTGCTCCGGTTTCGAACAACTTTATTTTCTTTGCAAATAATGAAGACGGTAAAAACGACACAATTGTTGCATTGGTTACAAATTCGGATATCACAAGTGCTATTAATTCCAGTTCAACAATTACTCAATTTGACTATACTTTGGGCAGCAGTTCTTTCCCGGGATCATTAAAACTAGTTGATGGCTATTACAAAAATTTAGGAAGTGATTCGCCCGGATTATTGCTTGACAAAGCTTTCTTTAATAATTTATTGATTGAAGACGGTGTAGTTTCAGAAACAGCGGATTTTGCATTTCCCAATCCTTTTAATTATTCAAGTCATGTTAGAATATTTATCCCAACTGATTCAAATTTAGAAGGGTTTGTTGATCTCAATATTTATTCTATTTCAATGGACTTAGTTTATTCCGGCCAACAAAATATAGTTAACAACTTTGTTAACTGGAATGCTCTTGATAACAACAACAATAAACTGCCAACAGGTATTTATTTTTATGCAACCAGGTCGGGGGACAGTGTAAACAAAGGAAAAATTGCAATTTATAATGAGTAGTTATATTCTATCCCTCCATAACGTTACAAAAATTTTCGGAAGAAGATTAATTTTTGAAAACATTAATTTCGAATTCATAAGCGGAAAAATTTACGGCCTTGCTGGACCAAATGGTTCAGGCAAATCTACCTTATCTAAAATACTTACAGGATTGCTCTCAACAACTTCCGGTAAAATTGAACACAAAATAAATGATAAAGTTATTGATGAGGATAGACTTCAAAATCATATTGGATTTGTTTCACCTTATTTAGTATTGTATGACGAGTTTTCAACAATTGAAAACTTACAGCATTTTTGTGCTATGAGAGGTGTTGAATACAATCAAGAAAAAGTTAACTTCCTTTTGAATGAGTTTAATATTTATGATAGAAGAAATGAGCTGCTTAAGGTATACTCATCCGGGATGAAACAAAGGATAAAGTTTATTTTTGCAATGCTGCATTCACCAAACTTTCTTTTATTTGACGAGCCTACTTCAAACCTTGATAACTTGGGTAAAGAAAAAGTTTACGAGCTTACACAAAAAGAAGCTGAAGATAATTTAGTAGTTATAGCTTCCAACGAAGATAGTGACCTCGCATTGTGTAACGAAGTAATTAATATTTCCGATTTTAAAAGAGGCACACCGAATTGAGATCTTATTTTGTTTTTAGAAAAGACTGGCAATCGGAACTGCGAACACGTTACGCAATAAATGCCTTAGCAATGTTCATACTTGTTACAATAAGTGTAATACTTTTTTCAATTGGACAAGAAAATATCTCTGAGTATTTAACCGGCGGATTGCTATGGGTGGTCATTTTCTTTTCGGCTATGTCTGGCTTATCAAGAGCTTTTGTTTCTGAAGAAGAACGTGGAACAACGATGACACTTCAGCTCGTTGCTTCCCCTACTGTTATTTTTTCAGGCAAACTTATCTTTAACATTGTACTTGTATTTTTGATGAATATTGCCATCACATTCTTGTTCATAATTTTATTTGATTCATTTATCATAAATAATTACAGCCTATTTTTTGCAGCATTTGTACTGGGAAATTTTGGTATTGCAGTTTCTTCAACAATTATAGCGGCTATAATTTCAAAGACTGGTTCAAAAGGAACCCTTTACCCAGTACTGTCTTTCCCGATTTTGCTCCCACTAATTTTGACATTACTTGAGCTAACCAAATTTGCGATTGATGGCGAACTAATAGAAGATTCATTTGTTGAGATATTTGTTTTAATAAGTTACGATGTTATAATGCTTACCGCTTCATATTTACTTTTCGATTTTATTTGGAAAGAGTAAACTCTTTAATAATAATAGATTTATTTAATTTTTATTTTTAATAAAACTTTGTAACCATAGAATTTATAAAGATATTATCATATCTTTGAACTTTGTTCGATCAAATAATTTTTTATGGCAAAAGAAATCAATAACAACGGTCTATTGAATAATATTTGGAAAGTTGCTGACGATCAGTTTTGGTGTGTTATTAAAAAAGGCGCAAATGAAGAGGTTGAATATTCTGATTCAGTTGAAAATGTGACCGGTTATTGCGTTGATGATCTTAAAAAACTTCCCGGAAAATTCTTTTCTCTTATACATGAAGAAGATATTCAATTAGTGAAAGATACCCTCTCGAAAATTGAATCCGATAAGAATTTAGAAAAAGTGAAAATCGCATATAGAATTAAAAGAAAAGATGACGAAATTTGTTGGATAAGAGAATCAATGTTCATTGAAAGGGATACTTATAAAGAGGTAAAAAAAATACACAGTATTTTTGCAGATATTACAGAATTAAAAAACTCTGAAATTGTTTTTAG
>JANQIV010000263.1 GCA_028282005.1 Melioribacteraceae bacterium
ATTAATAAAAAGATACCAATCCCACGGTTATGTATATTTAAGTTTACCAATCAAAGAAACAAAACCGGATGAAGAATTTTTAGAAGAATTATTTAAAGGAAAAAATGAAGAAACTTTAGAACCCTTTGAAGAAGAAGCAGAACCAGAGTTATCAGAGGAAGAAAGTGAAAAAGACGAAGATGATGAAACAATACAAGTAGAATTACCAGAAAAAGCTCCATATTCTATTTACAGCCACACTGTTCCACCCGCTATGGATGTTAAAAGACACGCAAAAATATTTTACGAAATACTTGAGGGTTTCCACCACGAGAAAGGTCAATTTGTGGGCATCTTCGGGCAGTGGGGCCGAGGTAAAACTTTCTTTTGGGAGCAAGTTGAAGAAATAATTTATCCAGAAGATCCAACAGAGCAAACGACAAATCCTCCATTCGAAACAGCAACGTTTCACGCATGGAAATACCAGGATACACCGGCTTCATGGGCATATTTATTTGAAAACCTTACCAAACAATATTTAGATAAACCTGGGAAATTTTGTTTCTGGAACTGGCATGAAGAATGGGTAGATTATCTAAAAAGAAGGTTCACACTCGGTTACATTCGTGGAGAATGGACAAAACCTTTTTTAGCTATCTTGTTGGGTTTATTATTTCTAATTCTAACATTGACAGTTAACAAATTTTTCGCTGTTGGTTGGTCATTACTGCCAATTACTATTTGGGATAACTTAAAAAAGAAATTCAGTACACAAGCAGTTGATCTTTTCGAAAAATTCACTAAAAAGGTTTCTTTTAATCAATATCTTGGCACTCAAGCAGAAATTCAGAAAGAACTGATCATTCTTTTGAAAGCATGGTTTCCCAATCCTGACGAAAAAAGGCTGCTGCTTTTTGTTGATGACATTGACCGCTGTGAAGAAAGCAAAATAATTCAAATAGTTGATGCACTTCGCGTAATGCTTGAAGACAAAAATTTAGTTGAAAGAATGATTTTAGTTGCAGCAGTTGACGAAAGAATTTTAAAGAGGGCAGTAAAAAATAAATACAATAAATTAATTCTGAACGACAGTGAAACCGACCGCGAAAAAATGCTTTGTGATTTAACTCGCGAATATCTTGATAAGCTTTTTATTACCGGAATAAAACTTCAGCAATTGACTAGTAACGAACTAACAGATTACTTCAACGCTCTGACTTCTAACGATAAAAAAGATTCTGTAAATACAGTTGATATTTTCTTTAAACCGGAAGCTGAAAGCGATATTGTTGAAGCTTTGGAAGAACGTCCCGGTCCGCCGCTAAAAGGAAATGAACCTGAACAATCTGTCAATGACGAGTATTCCGGGAAAATATCTGATGAAGTTGAAACTGAAGCACCTGACAAAAAAGAGACACCAAAAAATGGGGTAGAAAAAAAATACGAAATCGAAAAATTTGAGAAAGATATTCTCGACGAATTAGTTAAAATGATACCCCAGGCTACTCCGCGGCAGATAAGGATATGGTACTACAGGTATCTACTCGCCACAAGATTGTTGGATTTAAAAAGCAAGTTCAAACCCAGAAACGAAACTTTTGAAGCGAATATCAAAGAATATTCAAAACTTATTGCTGTGCTTTTACTGGAATACGGTTTATTAAAAGATGTTGATCAGATGCACGAAGATTTTAAAATTTGCAGAACCAAGACAGAGATTCAAATTAAAGCCATTAACGGAAAGTATGTTTTTAAACCGGAAAAAGAGTTACTGAAAAAAATCTTTGAAATACTGGAAATGGTTGTTGCATATTAGTTTTACCTTGCCTCTGTTGTCTTTTCCAACATTACATTTAGATTGTTATCGTAAATAAATAAATTATTGTCGGCTGGCTTGTAAAATTGTTATCCGAAACCAAAAACAGTTTTTGCTTGCCGTTAACTTTACCGCCTAATGTCATACCTTCAACATTGAGCACTTGATACGGCAGAGATGAAAAATCAAAAATTTCTTTTTTTATAACCCCGGGATGTTCATCATTTGAAGCGGAAGTATGGGCATCTATTTTGCAAATAAATAGTTTACATACAAAAATATATTCACGCTGAGATTTAAATGCACCCGATCTTTCCAGCGAGAGGAATAAAGTGTCGTTTAGAAATAGTAATTCGGTAAGCCCATTATCAACGCCATGTCCGCCCCACGGGGGTGTCGCGATTGAATCCTGCGGCAGCTTTTCCAGGTAGTAATCAGCCTGGAGGCTTATTTTATTTGTTTCTATGTTTTGTTTTATTATTCTTAAAAGCCCTTGAGATTCAAAACCAGATAACCCGCCGTCACGTTTAAGGGGTTCTTCAGTGGTGTAAAATATCCCGCTTTTATCCTGCGTGAGGCTTATCCCTTCAAAGGCTTTATTGCCTCTAATATTATTGATATATGTTGAATCTAAAAGCATGCTCTTCAAATACTTCCCTTTTCTATTGAAAAAACGAATACCCGGCCTGCCTTTTTTTCCGCCTTCATCTCCAATAACAAAAATGTTTTTCAAAGGATTAAAACGAATGCTTTCAAAATCTACTTCATCATCAGCAAACTCTGCACCATAATTATCCGTTAAAAAAACAGTGGAATCAACTATCACAGTTTCAATTTTTGTCTTGTTGAGTTGAATGGAAGAACAGTAATATCTAGCCGGAGCAACCTTTGAACGGTCGTCACTTAACAAATAGAATTGGCATGAAGCAGAGTTATATTCAATACCGGAAATACCGCCAAAAGATTTATTTGTATCATTATTTTCAAAAACATACATGTCTTCATATTTTACGGATATGTTATCGAAAGTCACTGTATTATTATTCGTGCAGAACGACAGCATGAAGCAAAACACAGTAAACGAAAGAATTCTAACTGAATAATTCATTATTCTTTTGCGGCAGTATGCAGGTGTTTTGTCAAGCATTTTCTTTGTTTCCTCTATTAGCTTTCTTATTTGATCTCACAAAAATTTGAACCTTTTGGGGCCCAAACTACGTGATAAACAAATGGATAGATTACAGGGCTTAATTTCATAAATTTCTTTACTGAACAAAATTAAGCTTTTTATGGCACAGCCGAAAGTGTTCACCTTAAAGACTTAGAAAAGTTTTTATTAAAATACTTAAAGTTGTAGAAATGTGTTTTCATGAATGTTCTTTGTATGCTTCGTGGTTTAAAACGGCAAAGCTCACAAAGATTACTTACTCAATCTCTTCTTTCGGATAGTCTTCAAGTTCAGCCCATTCATACCACGATGCAAAATAATTTCTTACTTTCTTGAAGCCGGCGAGTTTTAGCGCAACAAATGTATTCGACGCACGCGCACCTTTGAAACAGTAAATTATTATTTCGTCGTCAACATTAATGCCTTCTTTGCTGCAAATCTCCCTTATTTTTTCCGGGGATTTGAAAAACGCGACATTGTTTTTAAATTTTAAAAAGTTGTACCACTCAATCCAGCTTGCACCGGGAATTCTGCCAATCGGTAAAATGAATCTTTCGCCGTATGGGGAAATCTCTTGCCCGATCCATTCGGGTTTGTCACGGTTGTCAATAATTTTGTAATCCGGATTTTCAATAGCCGAGAGCATTAATTCTTTATCAGCAATTATTTCGTTTTGCAAATTAATTTCAAAGCTGGTTCGCTCCGGTTTTGAAGGGATCTCTTTTGAAAGAGGGAAAGTATTTGCTGTCCAGTTGGCAAGGCCGCCGTCAAGCACACCGGCATTCTTATGACCCAAATAACTCAAAAGCCAATAACCGCGGCACGCAGCACCTCAATTTTGGGCAAGATTGTGCGCATAAAAAATCACTTTCTTTTCGTTTGTAATTCCAACTCCACAAAATTTATCATAGAAGAAATTTCTCAGCTTTTCCAATTCTTCCAGTGAGCTTTTAGAAAGGTATGTGAAAACTTCGTGAATATTAAATGCACCTTCGATGTGCCCTTCTTTATACAAAAGCGGATCACGGACGTCAATAATCACTACTTCTTTTTTATCATTTAAATCTGATAGTTCTTTTGGGGAGTATAAAATTTTTTCGCTCAATTTAAATCTAACTTTCTAATAATTATTAAATATTTAATGACTCACTCAGAGCCTCTTCGACTCACTTGTCAACGTGTGTTTACAAGAGACATGTTTCGACATCCGCCGCACCGGACAACATGACATTAATCCATAAATAATCTTTCTCCATTATCGAAAATAAAAATGAAAATTTGAAAAGAAACCGATCATTTTTAGTGCTCTATCTCAAACTTGTTAATACAAAAGTAACTAAATGTCATATCGACGAGTGTTTTTTACGAGGAGATATCTTTTGCTCGATTTTTAAACTATCTAGAGTTGCAAGATTTTTCCCCGTTGAAAAGAACGGGACAAGCACACTCACTCTGATCGGTTCGAAATGACATAATTCAATTTTTTCGCGGAAATATATCATGGTAAGCCTTTAACCCGGCTGCGGGTTCGGCATTTTTCACCGCAGAAATTATCGCCTTTTCCATTGCTTCTGCAGCGGCAACTCCCAAAAATATTTGGTCGTCAACAGACTTCAATTCAATCTCTCCCGTCGCTGCAGTAAAAATAACATCACCGTCATACATTGTGTGAAC
>JANQIV010000001.1 GCA_028282005.1 Melioribacteraceae bacterium
GAAGCATCATCTGATGCAAGATACAGAACTGCTTCTGAAACATCAGTTGGTTTTCCTATTCTTCCCATTGGATGTAATTGTGTTGAAGCTTTTAATGACATTTCGTTTTGAGTAAGAAAATCTGCGAGCGGTGTATCAACTAATCCAAGCGCAACTCCATTAAATCTTATTCCCCTTTTTGCATAAGTTATAGCAGCTGATCTGATCATTGACTCCAGGCCGCCTTTTGCTGCACTAATTGCTTCATGATTAACTAATCCCTTTTTGCCTGCAACAGATGATATTACTACAACCGATCCACTTTTCTGAGACATCATTTTATTTATCACTGACTTAATAGCTAAAAAAGGTGAAATTAGGTTGAGCTCTAAAGTATTTCTAAACATCTCTTCATTTAAAGAAGAAATGGATTTTAATACAATCGAACCAACTGAATGAATTAAAATATCTATCTTGCCAAACTCTGTAACGGTTTTGTTAACAGCAGACTTCAAATCGTCCAAATCCGTTGCATCACCAACAAATGTAATTGAATTCTCAAATTCCCTATCTAATTCAGTTAGCTTTGAATCATTCCTTGAAAAAAGTGATAATTTTGCACCTTCTTGATTTAACTTTCTGCAGATTTCGCTTCCGATTCCACCCGTAGCACCAATTACTAATGCTACTTTACTTTCAAATCGTTTGTTCATATTTCCCCTTTTTGGAGGAATGAACAGTATTCAATTGAAAATGATTCCAAATATCAAAGGAAGTTTTTTTAGTAGCAATTCATTTTAAACATTTAATGGAGATTTAACGTAACGGAAAGTATGTTGATTTTAGTTTTTCAATAAGTGGCGATTAGCCAATATTTTCATGTAATATATTTTGCGGAATTGAGAAGAAAAATTTTGTGCCTTTATTAGGTTCACTCTCAAACCAAATTTCTCCACAATGTTTTTCAATGATTTTTTTTACGATGGCCAAACCTAATCCATATCCTTTGAACTTATTGTTATCGTCAGTCTCAAAATAACCAAAGATTCTTTCCTTAAAACTGTCCTCTATTCCAATGCCTGTATCTTCAATACAAAATAGAGATCCTTTTTCACACTCTTTTTGGGAAATTGTAATTACATTTTTTCTGTTCGGACTAGAAAATTTTATTGCATTATCCAATATGTTTCCGAATACCTGACTAAGTAATAGTTTATCCGCATAAATATTCTTTAGTTCACTAACTGTAATTTCCATTTCCTTTTTGTGCATCCTAAAAGATAAGTCGTCTATAATATTTTCAACTAACTCGCTAGTGTGTATTTCTTCAATTAGCAATTCCCTTTTTTCTGAATTGGAGAGTTCTAATAACCCGTTAAACATCAAACTTAGTTTGTTACCGCTATCTAAAATAAAATTAGAAAAATCTGTTAATTCTCTTTCGATTTTATTTAACTGAGAATATTCTTCATAACTATTTTTCTCTAGTTTCTTAATATTATCGCCCAATAATGTCAAAGAATCCTTTAATTCTCGGCTGAAGCCAATAATATTAATTAATGGTGTCCTAAGATCATTTGAAATAAAAGAAATTACTTGTTCAAGCTGATTCTTTTTTGCTTTCAATTCATTAAGTAATTTTTTTCTTCTAATTTCATTTTCGCGTCTTTCGGTATTATCGTGTAATAAAAAAATATAACCATTGGTAAAATGATTTTCGTCGTGTGTTTCAGATAGACTTATTTGTATTGGGGTTTTAGTATTATATTTTGATTCAAGTAAAATTCTATCATTCAGATATATTTGATTATATATTTGAGAATCAATTATTTCAGACGGCAAGTAACTTATACTGCCGATTTTTTCATCGACAATCTTAAATAATCTATCGATGTGTTCACCAACCGGATCAAAACCATCAAGATTTAATATTTGGTTTGCCTTAACATTGGAAAACAGCACCTCAAAATCCTTATTAACAGAAATTATACCATCGCTAACACCGGAAAGAACTGTATCTAAAAGTAGCTTACTTTTCTTTAGTCTTTTTTGAAGGCCACTCTTATGGAGTGACATCTTTATGGAAATCTCAAGCTCTTTATCTTCAATTGGCTTGATAAGATAATCTTCCGGGGCAGAAAATCTTGCTCTTTCAATTGTTTCATCATCTATAAAAGCAGTAAGGTAAACCACGGGTATGTTAAATTTTTCTTTCAATAAAATAGCAGTTTCAATACCATCTTTCTTACCTTTAATTCTAATATCCATCAATACCAAATCCGGTTGAGCTTTCTCAGCACTTAACAAGGCATCATCACTATTGGATACTATTTCGGTAACAGAAAAACCTAAGTTTTCGAGTTTGGACCTTAGGTCCATTGCGATAATTATTTCGTCTTCTACAATTAGAATTTTCTGCTTAGTCTTTTGCACGTCCATGCGCTGCCAAACCTATGTAAATGTAAATTCTCTTCTTTTAACAAAATAAGCTAATTATATCTTCAGCTGAAGATAAATTAATGTATTTTACAAATAATAGCAAAATATTACTATACTACTTCCAAGAACAATAAATTTCATTACTTTTATTCTAACTACTTAATAAATTCATTTATTATTAATCTATATATACAAAATGAACCTAACTTTCTTTACATCTAATTAGATGACGAAGAACTGTCATAAAGATTGAAATAGCTTTAAGAATAGTTATTGTATACATGTTAGTAATGTAAAAATAGAGGGGGACGACAAAATTTGTCGCCCCTTTCATGGAGGGAAGTTATGATTCAATGAGCTTACTATTTGGTGATGTTTTCATTAGCCCTTTACATCAGCAAAACTTTTATCTCTCAATTAATAATAACCGCCGCAATCTTTTCCGACCCAAATTAACTTTACCTTCGCATCAATTTTTCTTTAACTTATTCATATATTCATACCGGCCCTCACGGTATTTTATTGCGACGGCTATTGCATGGAGTATAGTTTTTCAATAAATAAAGAACTCTAAAATTGTAACCGGAACAAACTACGCACAGAATCAAACCTAACTTATAAAATCGACCTCTCTTTTGATTTTTCTCCCAGCCCTTTCCAAAATCATAATTTCTTTTTTAAGCATTCTCTCCTTACTTTTCGAACTTTTTGTTCCGGTCACTAAATCAATTTATTAACACAGCAGTATCAATTTTATCATCTAGTTCTAATTTTTTTTTAGCAATTGGAATTTGAATTTTAATTGTTGTGTATTCATTTATAACACTATCAATTTCAAAACTGCAACTATAATGATCAAGAACCTTCATAACTGCGGCCAATCCAATTCCATTTCCCTTTTGATTTAATCTCTCTTTGTTAAATTGATTAAATGCACCTATAGAATTTATTTGGTTTTCAGTCATTCCAATGCCAGAATCTTTTATTTCAATTGAATAAGTAAAATCGTCCTTTTTATATCCGGAGAATTGAATTTTTGAATCACCTTGAGAAAATTTACACCCGTTACATAATAACTCTTCTAAAACAAATTCTAAGTGATAGCGGGCAATTTTGAGATTGCAGTTTTCAAAATCATATTTTATATCCTTGCCCCTACACTTATTTCTCATGTATTTCAATTTTACCGTACAAATAGCCTCTTCAATCTCTGTTTCTTCATTTGTATCAGATTCATTTATTTGATCTTTATATTCACTCAATAAATTGATATCGTAATAGATAAGGAATTTTTCAATCGTTTTATGAAGCCTCTTACCTGTACTATTAATTTGACTTACAAGGTCAACAAGTTCTTCTTTTTCCATTGTATCGTGATGTTCAGTAATTAATTCAGAAACACCTAGTATCGAAACAAGTGGAGTCCTCATCTCATGAGGAACCGAAATTGAGATATTTTCAGATATTTCTTTGATTCTTTTATTTAGTATTTTTTTCTTACCCAGCCTGGTTGTTACAGCATTTAGCAAATCTTTAGTATCGTAAGGCTTAGTTAAATAATCATCTGCTCCTAAAGTCATTCCATGCCTAATATCACTTGAATTAATTTTTGCTGATAAAAAGATAAAAGGCACAGTAGCAGTCCTTTCATTACTTTGCATTTGCCGCAAAAGTTCATGGCCATTTATTTTTGGCATCATTATATCAGAAATAACAAGATCAGGTACTGTTGTTTTTAATAATTCAAGGGCAGCCTGTCCATCTTGTGCTTCATAGACTTGATAATTATTTAGTTTAAGAATTTCTACAAGATTCTCACGAACCTCATATTCATCTTCAACTATTAGAATTTTTTCCATTACTACCCTTTCTGATTTCAGTTACGAAATTATAAGAAAAAAGTGTATTTGGAATTTTATTGAGATAAAGTATTCTATTTTTGAGATGAATTATATATTTTTTGCGAGGAACGTATCAATTAAAATGAAAATCGGGATTTTAATTCCGATAAATGGCTTTTGCTTATGGTAAGAGGTTCTTCAACATCTTTTAAATAGATTCGGTATGAGCGGTTATACCATTTTTCAAATCGTTCTATACAATTAATATTTATTATAGTAGATCTGTGTATTTTAATAAAATCATTTTTAGGTAATATTTTTTCCCACTGGTTTAACAGTTTTCTTATGAAATACTTCTGTTTTTTAAGATAAACAGTTGTGTAATCTCCTGAAGAAGTTATGTATTGTATTTCTGCAATTTCTATTATAACCGGTTTACCATTTACATTCACCATTACCTTGTCAGTATCCCGAATATCTTCTTCCGGTTCTGCGATACTTGTATTACCTGCTAACTGTTTAATTCTATTGAGCCGAACCTCTATAGATTTTAATAGTTCCTCATTAAGAAAAGGTTTTACAATATAATCATCTGCACCACGCATCATACCTTCTCTAATATCTGTTAAATCTGTTTTAGCAGTCAGAAAAATAAAAGGTATAATTGAAGTTTCAGAGTTTGAGGCGAGAGATTCTTTCACCTGGTACCCGTTTAACTTAGGCATCATGATATCACAAATTATGAGATCCGGTTTAAACTCACTAGCCAGCACTAAACCTTCTTTACCATTTGAAGCACTTACAACACTGTACTCATTTAGCTCCAAAAACTCGCAAATATTTTCGCGAATATTTTCTTCATCTTCAATTACAAGTATTTTTGGCATTTTTTTATGTGATATTATAAAATATGGATTGTAAAGTTATTTCTTTTAAATAAAGGTTCAAAGAATCTAAATTATATTTAAAAGATAAGGATAATTATGGTAACTATGCAAATAACAATACCTTAGTAATTATTGAATTAACTAACTTTTTACAATTGGAAGTACAACCTTAAATTTGGTCCCGCTTCCAACTTCTGATTCAAAATCAATATTCCCTTTATGCAATTCAACAGATTTTTGTGTAATTGATAAACCTAGACCAGTACCAATTATGTTTTCAACATTACTTCCCCTGTGAAAGGGTTCAAATAATGTTGAACGATCATTTTCGGGAATCCCAAATCCTTCATCGGTTACGTGAAGATGAAGATTCATTTCATTTACCATTACATCCATTTTCACCTTTCCTCCTTTCGGAGAATACTTAATAGCATTAGAAAGTAAATTAGCCATAATTAATTTTAACAGCTTTTTATCTGCATATATCTCAAGATTTTCTTGTGGCAAATTCAATTCCATTTCATGAGTTACTTTGGCAGTTGCTTTATTTTCTTCAAAAATTTCTTTCGTAAAAACATTTAATTCAAAGTACTCTGGTTTAAATTCTAGTTTACCTGTTTCTGTTCTGTTAATTGTCAACACATCATCAAGAAGTTCCGTCATGTAGTGAATTGCTTTTTTCACTTTTTCGATGTGTACGTAATATCTTTCAAGGTTGTTTTTCTTTCTATTGATTTCTAATAAATCTATAGAAGAAAGGATAGCCGTTAAAGGAGTTCTAAATTCGTGAGAAGCTGTTGAAATAAATCTAGACTTGAGCTGGTTTAATTCTTTTTCTTTTTGTAAAGCTGCAGTCAATTTCTTTTCTAGTTCTTTCTGTTGTGAAATATCTAGTATAGCACCTATGATGCCTTGAACTTGTCCTGTATGATCATTAAAAGTTGTATTAAAAGTAATTAGGGTTTTTATCTTATCCTCAGTTGTTAAGGTTCTCTCCCTTACAACGTTTCCGGATTCGGTTAATAATTTTTCATCAATTTCCTCAACAAAAACAGCATCCTGCAAACTTACAATATCAAAAGCAGTATATCCAATTATGTCATCTTTACTTTTACTGATCAATTGTTCAAAAGATTTATTACAGTTAATATATTTTTTTGACTTATCTTTAATAAAAATTGGAATAGGGATCGCATCAATTAAAGACCTCAAGAATGAGACTTGGTTCTTAACTTCAAGCTCAGAAATTTTTTGTTTTTCAATTTCTTCTTTAAGTCTATGATTTACTTTTAATAATTCACTTGTTCTTTTTTCAACAAGGATTTCTAATTCGTTTTTATATTTTTCAAGTTCCTCAATTGCTAGATTTCGTTCAGTGACATCCCTGGATACCGACAACACCCTTTTTTTTCCGCCAATTTCTACTGCTTTGAAAACAACATCTGCCCAAATCTTTGTCCCGTCTTTTTGGTAGGCAGGCAAGCTAAAATATTGAGGACCTTCGTTAATCGCTTTTCTAAAATTTACAACTATTTCTCTATAGCGAGATCTGAAATGTTTTTTCAATAAATCAATAGTTGGTTTAGAAAAAATTTCATCTCTACTATAACCTGTTACCAATTCGACTGATTTATTTATATCTACAATATCTGAAGTTTCGGCATCATGTATAAAAATCGCATCACTAGTGGAATTAAAAATTTCTCTGTATTTTCTTTCACTAAACCTTAAATCGTCTTCACTTTGTTTGCGTATAAGTGCAACTGAGATATGTTCCGAAGTAAACTCTAGGAGTTTTAAATCATGTAAAGAATATTCATCTTCCTTAATGTAACTTTGAATAGCAAGTACGCCAATTACTTCATTCTCATTCCACAAAGGTACACCCAACCATTGTTTTGAAGGCTGCCCAACCAATTTAACTTTTCCTTCGTTAACCATTTGAGTGATTTTTTTTAGGTCAGCATATAGTGGTTTTCTAGTATCAATTACATATTTTGAGAAAGTATTTCCTGCTGGTATTTCAATGGAATTATCATAATAATCTTCTTGATATTGAATCTTTAATGTGTCAGTTTCTTTTTTATAAAGGGCTACAAACAAATTAGCCGCATTTATAATATTATTTAAATGCATTCTAATTTTTGAAATTAGCTCAGTAATACTAGAAGAATTATTTGAGGAGTTTGAAATGTCAAAAAGAGTTTGTTGAATTCTATCAGACTTAATTCTCTCAGTTATATCTCTATTTATACTAAGAATCGCTTTCTTACCCTTATAATCAATCACAGAGCTATTAACTTCGAGGACCATTTCTTCGCCATTCTTTCTGTATTGCGTAGTAATAAAATTATAATAGTTCCCTTTTTGCAAGGTAAGCTTAATCTGGTCTTCACCCCGTTTAATAAATTTTGATATAGTCTTTAAAGACATCCCTATTAGTTCTTTTCTTGAATATCCATAAAGATGAGTTGCTCTATTATTTACATCAAGCAATACTTCAGTTTCCGGTTCAAATATTATAATTGCATCGTGGGCATTTTCAAATAATCCTCTGTAATCTTGTTCTTTTTTAATTAATTCTGACTCAAATTTTTTCCGTTGTGTAATGTCTCTTCCAACACCTATTATTTCTACTACCTCACGGTCATCATTCAGTATGGCTGTATCAGACCATGCTAACCATCTCCATCCATCTTTTGTATAGGCTCTTTGTTCAATATAACAATTATACGGAGGTGCATATAATTTTTCCATTTCAGATAATGTTTTTTGTAGATCATCTTCATGAACTAGCGGAATAAATTTTTTACCAAGCAACTCACTTTCACTTTTTCCAAATATTTTACAATAAGATGGACTAACAAAAAGGAAGTTTCCTTCTGTATCTATCTTTACAACTAGGTCAGTCTGGTTTTCAATTATTAATCTATAATTCTCTTCGCTTTTCCTTAAAGCTTCTTCTGCTTTTTTTCTTTCTGTAATTTCAATGGCTGTTTCAACTGCCCCGATAACATTACCATTTTCTTGAATGGGGTAGCAATTAACCGCCCAATATTTATTATCATGAGTTCTTCGTTCAAAACTGTTTTTAATTCCTTCGGAAATCGTTTTACTAAGTTTACATTCAGACTGATCAACACATGCGTTCTGCCAAACATCACAACAATAACAACTAACTATATTTTTATTTGTTTTAGCAAAATATTCCATAAAGGCTGGATTAGCCCACTGGATTTTTAACTCTTTATCATAATAAACAACTAGTTCTGAAACCGTTTCAAGTATTATTCTTTTTTCCGCTTCGGTTTCCCTTAAAGCTGCCTCAGAAAGCAATAACTCTTTTTTGAGTCGGACTTTTTCAAGTGCTTGTTTAATAATTGGTGTAATCAGTTGACCGAATGAATCATCTTTTATTAAATAATCAATGGCACCAAGCTTCATCATTTGAACTGCTAAACGCTCATCACCGAATCCGGTCATTACAATGAACTCAATACCTTCATCAACTTCTTTCAATTTTTCTATGAATTGTTGCGCAGTGATATCACTTATTTTGTAGTCTAATAAAACTAATCCGGGAGGGTTATTATTTATAGCACTGAGAGCTTCTGTCCCAGTTATAAATATTTCCGATTCTATGTTTTCTTTATTTAGATACCGTTTGACAAGATTTGCTAGCCCCCAATCATCTTCAACGATAAATACATTCAATCCGTTCATCTAATAAAACTTTACTATTCTTTACAATTTATCCAATACGAAAAATAATTACAATAAGATAAAGGTTACACCTATCTATTGTCAAATGCTTAAATAAAATATAATATTAATTAGAGTTTTTCTTTAATAGAATTATTTTCGTCCATCAATAAAATTAATGGTTTATGTTTTGGGACTTCATCTTCTTTGTAATCAGCGTAACTTGCGATTATCACTAAGTCACCTTTTTGAACTAATCTTGCGGCAGCTCCATTTAAGCTAACTTCACCTTCTTCACCAAAAATAACATATGTTGTAAATCTTGCACCATTCGAAATATTATAGACATCAACCTTTTCAAACTCTTTTAAATCTGATTCTTCACATAACTTCGGATCGATACCGATTGATCCCTCGTAATTTAAATCTGCTCCGGTAACTGTTGCTCTATGAATTTTTGACTTTAATAATGTTCTTAACATGAATTACACCTATTTTAAATTCATTTTATAGGCTTCGTAAAGCCCTTCTAAAACTAATGTTTGATTAATTAAATCGAATATTTTTGCATTAGTGAATAGCCTTGAAAATCCGCCAGTTCCTATACAAAAATAATCTTGCCCAACAAAAGATTCCATAGCTATTTTGTTTTTCAATTCTTTTACCATTCCAATTTGGCCGAAGTAAATTCCACTTTGAATACTCTCAACAGTGGATCTACCAACTGCCAAATCAGTTTCAATTACTTCAACATTTCTAAGTTGTGCAGCGTTAGCAGCCAAAGCTTCTAAAGAGATTCTTATGCCGGGCATTATTGCTCCGCCAAGATATTCTTTGTCTTTTGTAATCACATCAAAAGTTGTTGCAGTTCCAAAGTCGATTACGATAATATTTTTGTTCGGATAAATTTTTAATCCGGCAATTGCATTGGCTATTCTATCACTCCCCACCTCTAGTGGATTTCTATATTTAATTTTCAATCCGGTCTTAACACCGGCCTTTAAAATGAAAGGCTCCAGATTAAAATATTTTAAACAGCTTGAGCGCAATGAATGCATTAATCCAGGCACCACACTGCAAATAGAAATTGCTTCAATTTGTTTGTAATCAATTGAGTTTTCTCTTAAAACATTTTTAAAGAATATCCCGGCTTCATCGGATGAAAAAATTTGTCGTGATGTTTTTCTAAATTGAAAAACTAAACTTTCATCTTTATAAACACCGCCATGAATTTGAGTATTTCCAACATCCAAACAGAGAATCATATTATTTCTTTTTATTTATGATTAATATTTCAAGTTCTTCCGCTAATTCTTTTGCTGATTTTACACTGACTATTTTCCCGTCATCATTGAAAATCCCAAAATTGCTTTGTGAATTTTCTTTTCCTCTGTCAGAAAAATCATTGTGCACAACAAAGTCTGAGTTTGATTTTTTAAGTAACGAGTTGACTTGTTCAACTTGCTTTTCCCTACTTTCAGTATCTGTAAACTTGAATGAAATTACAGTTAGAGTTTCATCACCAGCATATTTTTTAATTCTATCTATTATTTTAAAATTAGGTCGAAGATTAAATGTTAGATTCTGGACATCCGAGTTTAGCTTTTCTTTTAGAGGAACATAGATTGTTTTTTCATCAGCTTGGACACTATCTAGCGAGAAATCGCTTATAGCTGCTTGATGAATTAAAGCATCATATTTTTCATCCTTTAATTGCTTTTTAATTTTTTCATTCAAGTCATTAAAATCTGAGTATTCTACTTTTTTATAACTACCATCAGGTAATTTTGCATCGATGCTGTGCAAGTAAGTTAAATCGTGTCCTTTGTCAATAAAATGTTGGGCGATAACGGAAGATGTTTTACCTGTACTCAAGTTAGAAATATATCTGATGTTATCTATTTTTTCTCTAGTTCCACCGGCTGTTATAAGTACTTTAAGTTTGTCTTCCGCTTTCAATTCATTAGCTATCAGCTTTTCTTTTATTATCTGATAAATGTCATCAGGATTCAGCAGTTTTCCTTTTCCCATATCACCGCAAGCAAGGTAACCTTCATCAGTTGGTAATATTTCCACACCCCATTCTTGTAATTTTTTTAATGATTCAGCAGTAGCAGGATGTTGGTACATCCAAGTATTCATTGCTGGAGCTATTAAATAAGGGGTTGACCAGTCATGTGCCAAAAACAAGGATGTTAAAACATTATCACCGATACCGGCAGCAAACTTATTTATTGTATTAGCGGAGGCAGGAGCAAGTATAGTAAGATCAGCCCACTTAACAAGGTTTATGTGACTCATCATTTCTCCATCGGCAAAAGTATCCGTTATTACTTGTTTGCCCGTAAGCCCTTCGAGAGTTGCTTTACCGATAAAATGCAATGCCCCTTCCGAAGCTACTGTTTGCACTTCGCAATCATTTTGAACCAACTTAGAAATTAAATACGCACTTTTATAAGCAGCAATTGAACCGCTTAGCTTAAATAAAATTTTATATTTTGACATTATCTATTAACCTCACTTTTCCTAAATGAACTGCGCCAAAACGTCTATTTTCAATCGATTCAACATAATCAACAACAAAACCTTTGGAGCTTAATTCTTCTTTAATTTGGTCATCATTTAATTCTGACTTCAACAACTTCGGAAATTCCAATGCTTTCACTAATTCATCTTCAGTTAGTCTTTTGTTGCGCGAACTCAATGCCAATCCCTCTTCACTTCTGATCGTAGGTAATGGTATAATTTCAGTCCGCATAAAAAATGCTTCAGCCATTCCTTTAATTAATAAATATTGTTGATAATCCTTTTCACCAAAATAAGCTTTGTCAGCATTTACAATATTCAGCAATTTCATTACAATAGTTAATACTCCGTCAAAGTGGCCTGTCCGATGAGCACCACATAACTTATTGCTCAATTCACTTTCACTCACTTTGTATTTGTAATTGTCTCTGTACATCTCTTCATAACTTGGGAAAAAACAATAGTCAGCATTTAGTTTTTCCAATGCACCAAGGTCATCTTCAAATGTGTCCGGATAATTTTCATAATCTTCTTTATTGTTGAACTGTGTAGGATTTACATAAATACTCACAATTGTAAAATCGTTTTCTTTAACACTTTTTTCCATCAATGAAAAATGCCCTTCGTGTAAAGCTCCCATTGTTGGGACAAATCCCAGAGTTTTATTTGTCCCAATTTTCTCTCTTTCTTTTTGCCAATCGGATATCTTATTGAATACTTTTGTCATTAGTAACTTTCCTCATTTGATGGGAAATTTTTATTCTTCACATCAGAATCATATTTATTAACTGCATCTCGAATTACTTCAAAACCATTTAAATATTTACGCAAAAACTTTGGTTCGAATCCGGAATTTAACCCAAGCATATCTTGGAAGACAAGTACTTGCCCGGAAGTATGTACCCCAGCCCCAATACCAATAGTAGGTATCGTTATCTCGTCTGTTATTTTTTTTGCTACGTCTGACGGCACCAACTCAAGTACAAGTGCAAAGCAACCGGCATTTTCAAGATCCTTAGCCGCTTCAATTAATTTCTTTTCATCACCATTCTTGCCTTGAACTTTGTATCCTCCAAATTGATGGATTGATTGGGGTGTTAATCCCAAATGCCCCATGACCGGGACTCCGGAGTTTACAACATGTTCAATTAGCTTTACATTACTTCCTGCCCCTTCTATCTTTACTGCATTAGCTCCACATTTCATCAATTGATCAACACTTTCTACAAGTTTGTCAACCCCTTTTCTATGTTGTAAAAAAGGAAGGTCGGCAATAATAAATTTGTTTTTCAATCCTCTAGCAACTGAGGCAATATGATAGCACATCATTTCTACATTAGCATTTACAGTAGTCTCAAATCCATGCATAACCATAGCTGCACTATCACCTACTAAAACACAATCTACATCTGTTTCATTAATTATCGTGGCACTGGTATAATCATAACAAGTAACTACTGATATTTTTTTATTTTCTTCTTTATACTTTTTAAATTCATTGATACTATTCATCACTCACCTTTGGTTTCGCTTTTTGCATAAGCGTTTACGAAAGATTTATAAATCTCTTTGAAAGGATCATTATTCAAAGACTCTAAATGTTTTTCAATTGTTTTGGTGTCTCCCCTTTTTAACGGACCAGTTAACGGGTCATCAGAGTTAATTAGGTTTTCCAAAATTCTTTGCATGTATGGCAAAGTGTCTTCTTTGTTGATTTTAAATTTCGAATTCATCACTTGAAAAAACCTTTGCCAAAGAATTGTAGTATAGTTCCCTGCCATTGAACAATAAGCATGATAAAGTGCTTTTTCATCTTGATTGATATTATAATTTGGATTTGGCAATCCATCGAAATAATAATCGAAGTCAAAATCTTCTCTGTCAATTACAAAAGGTATTTTTTCATAAATCTCGGTTGAATACAATTCATGTGTAAAAGTCATCAGCGGATGCATACCAATTACATTATCAAAAACATTACTCCCCGAAAAATGCAGCCATATTTTTTCATTTAAATCATCAGTATAATTTTGATCTATGAATTCATGAAGCGCGTCATCTTTAATTGCTAAAAGAATAATATTTGAATGTGCAGCAGTAGATTCAAAGGAAATACCGATATTGCGCTGCCAATTGAAAAATTTTTTGTTTTTAGTTTTGAAGTAACTTCTGAGATGCTTGGCAAGCCTTCCGTTGCCTACTATCAGATATGTAAATTCATTTTCTTTGTTAGGTACTCGTCCCATAAAGATCAAGTCCTGAGAGTTTATTTTTAACATTCAATTGTAGCCGTCTGCAAAGATCAGCTCATCAATAAATGAAAAATAATACTTTGTCAGGAAAAAACAAATAGATGATTTTAAGGTTTGGAATAGGTGCCGGCCGGTTGTACGCCATTGGATTTTTTTGGCTGAGATACTTTTCCAATAAGTCTTACACCAAAAACACGAGTAAAAACTAAGTAAACAAATGGCACATAAAACATTAGATACAATCCCCAATAAGCTATTGATGCAGGCCAATTCATTGTGGCATATTGTTCAACTAATTCACCGTCATATCTAAATACGGGATTAAAATACATTCTTGAATTTTTGTTGTGAACTTCAACTCTTACATAAGTGTCTTCAGGCCGAATATCGTAAAACGCAATATTTGTCTTTTCATGAACAATCTTTTTAACATGACTACTGTCACTAATAAAAATAATAGCTTCTGCATCTTCCGTTAATTCTACTTCCAATCTGTTATTAACAACACTTATTCTTTTAGGTTGATTATCTACTATACCGTTTTTACCCGAAGCTGCATAGTGTAATCCTTCTTTCATTGAATTCAAAATGCTTTTTGGCGAACCGTCATCAGACAAAATCATATTCCAATAATTGCCGGCTCCTTCTTCGGAGTTTATATCATGAGTATCATCGTTTGCCATTACCCAAACTTTCTTACCTGCAGTTAAGGCAACATCCCATAATTCTTCAGAACTTCTGAAATTATCAAATACTTCAAGACAGTCGTAATTAGTAAGTTTTGTGATATCTTCTTTCGAATAAGCGCCCAGTAACATTGGATGAGCTATTGCTAAAACTTCGCAATCATCTTTCAAAATATTATTCATAAATTGCATTTGGTGTATTGACTGAATCATCGGAAAGTCAATCCAGTTTACATCGTAAGCACCAATTACAAGATGATGACTTTTAAGAATATTATAACCATGTTCATAAACCGGAATAAATAATTCCTGGCTTTCTACCTTTTCAGTTATCTTTTGATAATCACCGTATCCGACAAGCTGATAACCTAATTCCGTATATCTATCGTAAATTTCTTCTTTTGTATTAACACCGTTTGTAAATCCATTCCATGCTTTGCCGTTAACAGCAAAATTGGATTTTATCCAATCTCCATTTATGTTTTTATATGGATTGTAAAACTGGTTTCCGCTGAAAGGTATGGGATCTGGGAAATCATAGATAGGTGTAAATAAATAGGGTAGCAATACTATTACCAAAAGGAACAGCACTAACTTACCAACTATCGAAAACAGCAAACTACAACACCTGATTGATTTTTTTAACACAGTTATCCCAATTTTTTTTAGTTGAATTTATAATCAGATTTCGCATACAAAATTAGACAAAGCCGAAGTATATTAAAATAAGCTTAGAGAGAATTAACAGTAATTTTATATAGGACGATATTAAGAGGAGAAAAGTTATGTTCATTAAAAGTATAAATTTATTGCCGAAAAGTCCAATAATGATTCATAAAAAAATTAATTCCGACACCAAATCCGATTCCAATTAGATTTGCAATTAAGTGGTGTAACACTAGATATGTTAATAAAAGAAGAACAATGTAATTAGTTGATCCCGAAACAAGTGTTACCAAATGATATCTGATAAACCGAACGAAAAATGAGTTTTCCCTTTTCTCTTTCCACGTCCATGCATTGTTCAAAAAAAAGTTGCTCAAAATTGATAACTCAATTGCAACTATTCCGGCAATTTCAATATTAACCTTGTAAACCAAAGTTAACAGAGCAAGCATACCCTGATTAACTGTAATACCTATCAAACCAACTATCGCAAACTTACCAACATATTTTTTATAAGGAGAAACTAGCTTCTTTACTTTTTCAAACATTTATTCAATCCAGTTACCATAAGGTGAGTCGTATAAAGTATGAAGATTTTTACAAATCCAGACTGTGAAAATTTGCGCTTCGCTTTCTCCTCTATATGTTGTAATGGTTTTTATTTTTTCGAAGTTGTCAAAATAATCTTCAAATAATTCTTTTGGATCAAAAGGAAACCGATCTGTTGAAATAAATATTCCATCTTTGCCGATTAACTCATTCGGTGAATGCCAAAAGTCAAAACTGTGTGGTGCTTCATGATTTAATACTGTTGATAAATATCTACCATTTACTGCATAAGCAAGCTCACCACCTGTGAACCATTTATTTGTAAAAAGAAATGTATTTTCATTAATGAAATCATCCTCTTCTAAAATTTCTACTACTTCTTTCCACCCTTGTCCGTCAAGAGTAATATCCCCTTTTTTTGGTAACGGTAAAATACCCCAAACTGATTGAGCACATATTATAACTGCTGCCACTAATGTAACTACTCCGGTTGGAACTAATGACCATTTGATTGATTTGTCTTTCCATTCAGAAATTATTCCTCCTGCCAGAATAATAGCTGATAAATAGCCCGGCATCGGCCAATGCGGAAGTATCTGACGAGTTGCACCAATAAGTGTGAAAATTAAAACCGGAAATATTGCAAATGGTAAAATCCAATTATACGTTTCGTTTTTACTTCTCATTATTTTAATCATCACGATTATTAAAATGACCATCATCCATGGGAGTAAATACCCGGCTTGTACAAAAACACCCTGCAAAAATTTTGTGAGTGTAATATCAATTCCGGAAGAACTTTTGCCAAATTGTAATAAATACGAGATCCAATTATTTTTTTGGTTCCATAAAATATTCGGAAGGAAAATCAGCACTGAAATCAAAAATGAAGTATAAGTATAAATATTTGCTAAATATTTTCGCCAATTTTTGTTAAATAAAAGAAGCCAACCCAAACCTCCCAAAAGTAATACTCCATGATACTTTGAGAGTAAAGCAAATCCCAGGCTAATGCCGCTCAACAAAAACCATTTGGGATTTTCTGTTTGATTAACTTTTGCCAACGAGTAAATAAACAGCAGCCAGAAAAATCCAAGCGCGTTATCCGGAATAACAAATGCGCCCATTCCGACAGTGAAATAAGGGATGATATTAATAAGTATTAACGAAATGATTGCTGACTTCTTGTTAAACAAAAAAAGCGTGGTTTCATACAAAATTACACAGCTTGGAATGAATAACAGAATCGCACCGAATCTTAAAGCAAAATAACTATTTGATCCAAACATCCATTGCCCAATTCCGGCAGTAATTGCAACTAACGGCGGATGATCAAAATATCCCCATGATAAATGGCTTGCATAAACTCCGTAATAGGCTTCGTCAAAACCAGGCGGAACAATTGAACCAATAATTATTCTTAAAAGTGTTCCTGCACATAAAATGATTAAAGCAAGATTATCTCGAAATAGTCTCATTTGAATTCTGGTTGATTTTGAATCCACAAAAATACAAAGAATTGTTTAGAATGGAATTATTGTTTGTTAATTAATTAACACTATTTGGATATCCATAACATTACAGTTTGTAGGTCCTGTAATAACTAAATCATCAATTGCTTTGAAGTAATTGTACGAATCATTATTCGAAAGATAGTCGGTGTAATTCAAATTTTTCTCAGAGGCCCTATGAACCGTTGTCCCGTCAGCAATAGCACCGGCTGCATCTGTATTTCCATCATTACCGTCAGTTCCGGCACTTAAAAAGCTAATCTCTTTTTTGCCTTTTATTCTTTCAGCAATAAGCATTGCCAACTCTTGATTTCTACCTCCCATTCCAGAACCTTGCAAATTTACGGTTGGTTCTCCTCCAAAAATAAGGCAATCGTGTTTTTTGTCAGTAATACTAGAAATTATATTTTTTTCAATTTGTTCGGCTACTAAATTAACATCACCTTTTAGATCACTTTGAATTATAATGGGATTATAACCCAATATAAGAGCTTTTTCTTTTACGGCTTGTAGTGCCCTTTCATTATTGCACAACAAAATATTGTGGACTTTTTGAAAAATAGCTTGTTGATTATCTTCATTCTCGCGATCTGTTTCGACTTTCTCTTTTATACATTTGCACACATTGGAAGAAAGTTTTTCCAACAAATCATATTTCAATAAAATTTGATAAGCATCGCTATAATTTGAGCTATCTTCAACAGTTGGGCCGGAACCAATAAATTCCATACGATCACCAACAACATCAGAAATGATAAAAGAAATCACAGTTGCCGGGAAAGCATAATTCAACAATTTTCCCCCTTTTACTTTGGAGAACTTTTTCCTGACAGTATTGATTTCTTCGATTTCAGCCCCACAATTAATGAGTAATTCATGTATTACTTTTAAATCTTCAAGTGAAATTTCATCAATTGGAGAAACCAAAAGAGACGAGGCTCCACCAGAAATTAAATTTATAACTAAATCTTTTTCAGTAGCAGAATTTAAAAGATGAGTAATTTTCGTTGTTGCCAACACCCCTCTTTCATCAGGCAAAGGATGGCCAGCTTCATAAATGCTAACTACTTTTGAATCTGTCACAAATCCTTCTTTAGTTACAATAATTCCATCGAATTTGTATTCACCAAATATTTCTTCCAATTTGGAAGCCATTGCTGAAGAAGACTTGCCAGCACCTATTATCAAAATTCTTTCATAATTATTTAGATCAAACACTTTTTTTTCATTTGATCCTTTTATAATGAGCAAATTTTGATTTAGCGATAGACGTTCATCAAAAAGAATATTAGGCTTTACGCTTTCAACACCGGCTTCAAATAGAGCTTTTAAGTCTTTTTTCATATCAATTTTTTTAAAACGAAAATTATTGGCTGGAATTAAAATTAATGTATTATACAGGCTATAACAATAACTAGGTTTTGTAAATGTGAGTTACTAGTATTAGGTATGCAGATTAGGCATTAGATTTCATATAGTTATCAACAAATTTTTCTTTTTCTTTATAACACGAATTTGGAGAGCCACCGTCAGAACAATTAGTCCCACCACAGCAGCCAGCGTTTTGACGTTTTTTATACTGGCTGAAAACTAATCCGCCAATGAAAATGCCGAACGAAACTAAAAAGAATACGATAACTATTAAAATTTCTTGCATGACTTTAATCTTCACTTTCTAAAATTGTTTTGAATTTAGGAGTCATTTTTTCAACGAACCCCTTGTCGCTTTTTACAATCATAAATACCGGAAGTTTCTCACTTATTGCTAATTCGTAGCCTAATTCTGGGCCTAAAACAT
Organism: Melioribacteraceae bacterium; assembly: GCA_028282005.1. Classification (GTDB taxonomy): domain Bacteria; phylum Bacteroidota; class Ignavibacteria; order Ignavibacteriales; family Melioribacteraceae; genus JANQIV01. The sequence continues at coordinate 18,837 of JANQIV010000001.1, forward strand.
CAATTGCAGTAGCCATTGCGTCGGCTAAAGTACAATCTTTGTGAATAACCGAAACTGATGCAAGTTTATGAGTAATTGGTTTTCCAGTTGATGGCTCGATTGTATGTGAATACCTAACACCATCTTCTTCAAAATAGTTTCTGTAATCTCCAGAAGTTGCAATGGAAGAATTATTTAGAGGTACAATTTTCTGGATATGGTTTGAACCATCGGGTACAGAAATTCCGATTTTCCAATTTTTACCCAAATGGTTTTTACCAGCTGTTCTAACTTCCCCGCCAATTTCAACCATATGGCTTTTGTACTGTTCTTCTGTTAAATAATTTGAAACTTTATCAACTCCAAAACCTTTTGCTATTGCGGCCAAACTAATGTAAATATTTTCGTCATCTTTTTTAATTTTAGTGAGGGCTTCATCGACACGAAGCTTACCAAAACCAATACTCTTTTTTGCTTCTTTAATTTCTTCGTCTGTTGGGATTGTGTGTGGCTTACTTTTCGGACCAAATCCCCATAAATTAATTAAGGGGCCAATAGTAATGTCGAAAGCACCTTCAGATTTTTCACTTACTTCTATTGCAGATTTTACAACAAAAGCAAAGTCTTTTGAAATAGCAAACCAGGAAGTATCTTTCATATTATTGAACTGTGAGATTTCTGAATCTTTCTGCCAAGTTGACATTTGATTATTAACCTCAGCCAAAATACTGTCGATTTTGGATTGTAGATCACTCTTAGCTTTTTCATCCAGTTCAACTTTATCGGTAATTTTTATAGAATATGTTGTTCCCATCGTGCTGCCGTTAAACTCGATAAGCGACACTTCCTGAGAATCACATCCCCAAAAGAGAAATAAAATAAGGGGTAAAAAAGAGAATCGTTTCTTCATTTTATTTTTTCTTTGACCATCTCCAGTTATCGTAATATTCCCAACTCGTCATAGCATTTAATTCTTTTAATTCTTTTTCTTTTTCATTAAGAACTGTTTTCATTACGTCACCGGTTGAGATCATACCAACATATTTGCCATCTTTCTGGATTAGCAAGTGTCTTAAACGCATCCCCAAGAATTTATCCTGCATTTGATAAACTGTTTCATCATGTTGAGCATACTTTAGTTCGGTTGTCATTACTTCACCGATTTTAACAGTTTTTCTATCAAAATTATCATCAAGCGCGTTTCTTAATAAATCTCTTTCTGTCCAGATACCAACAATCTCTTCACCATCTTTTACTAAAATTGCACCGATTTTATTATCATTCATTACTTTGATTGCTTCGTTTACTGTAGCTTCTTTAGGAACTGTGATCATTCCGAAAGATTTTTCACTAAGCATTTGTTCCGCTGTTTTCATGACCATGCCCTCTTTTAATTTTTTAGTTTTCGTAAATAGGACTTTCAATCTATTATAAAAAATAAAAAATGCCGAATCAAGTTATCTTGTAATAAACTTGACCGGCACGAAACTTCAATTTAATTAACCACCAAAGTCGTCAAAAAGAATATTCTCTTTTTCAACTCCGAGATCTTCAAGCATTTTGAACACTGCTGCATTCATCATAGGTGGTCCACATATGTAGTACTCATTATCCTCGGGAGAAGGATGATTTTTAAGATAATTATCCAAAAGTACTTGATGAATAAATCCTGTGTCACCAGTCCAATTATCTTCAGGCATAGGCTCCGAAAGAGCTATATGCCATTTGAAGTTTTCGTTCTCTTTCTGTAAACCGTTAAAGTCATCCTCGTAAAACATTTCTCTTAAGCTTCTTGCACCGTACCAGAAGGTCATTTTGCGGTTTGAGTTTAATCTTTTCAATTGGTCAAAAATGTGTGAACGCATTGGAGCCATACCTGCACCACCACCGATAAACACCATTTCGTTTTCAGTTTCCCTTGCAAAGAACTCACCATACGGCCCGGAAATCGTAACTTTATCTCCAGGTTTCAAATTAAAAATATACGATGACATTTGTCCAGGAGGTGCTCCGGGAACATTAGGAGGAGGCGTCGCTATACGTACATTAAGCATAATTATTCCTTTTTCCTCAGGATAATTAGCCATTGAGTAAGCACGCACAATATCTTCTTTTACAACCGATTTATACTGCCAAACATTGAAATGATCCCATGCATCGCGGTATTCATCTTCAATCACAAAGTCTTTGAAATCAACTTCGTGAGGAGGAGCTTCTATTTGAATGTAACCACCAGCACGGAAGTTAACGTCTTCGCCTTCAGGTAATTCCAAAATTAATTCTTTAATAAATGTGGCAACATTATGATTTGAGCGAACAGTACATTCCCACTTTTTGATATCAAAAATTTCAGGTTCAACTTCAATTTTCATATCACCTTTAACAGGAACCTGGCAAGATAATCTGTAATGTTCTCTAATTTGTCTTCTGTTTAATTTTCCTTTTTCAGTAGTTAAAACATCTCCACCGCCTTCATGGATCTGAAGTCTACATTCACCGCAAGTACCGCCACCGCCACAAGCAGACGGGATGTATATCTCTTTATCAGCTAATACGTTGAGTAGTTTATCGCCAAGTGGAACTTCCAAACTTTTATCCGGGTCATCGTTAATAGTTATTTGTGCATTCCCGGACGCAACTAATTTTGACTTAGCAAATAAAATAACTGCCACTAATGCCAAAACAATAATGATAAACAATACAACACCGGAAATTATTATGGTTAATCCATCCATTTAAATATCACCTTATAATTGAATTCCTGAAAATAACATAAATGCAATTGCCATTAGCCCAACGGTTATAAATGTAATTCCTAATCCTCTTAAACCTTCGGGAATGTTACTATATTTTAATTTTTCTCTGATTCCCGCAAGAGCAATAATCGCAAGGGCAAAGCCAATACCGGAACCAAATCCGAAAACAACACTTTCTCCAAAGTTGTAATCTCTTTCAACCATGAAAAGAGAACCACCAAGTATAGCACAGTTTACCGTAATAAGCGGAAGAAAAATTCCTAAAGCATTGTAAAGCTTGGGTACAAATTTATCCAAAGTCATTTCTAGGATTTGAACCATCGAAGCAATAACTCCGATGTAAGTGATCAGGCCAAGAAAAGTTAAATCAAGTCCGCCGAGTCCTATCCAATCCAACGAACCTTTCTGTAAAATATTTTTATAGATAAGGTTATTAACCGGCAGAGTAATGGCTTGAACAACAACTACGGCAATACCCAGCCCAACTGCGGTTTCAACCCTTTTAGATACAGCCAAGAAAGTACACATCCCGAGGAAGAATGCAAGTGCCATATTTTCAACAAAAATCGATTTGATAAACAAGCTTATATAATGTTCCATCTTATTCCTCCTCCACTTGTTCAGGTTTCCATGCTCTGATCATCCAGATCAATAAACCGATCAAAATAAATGCACTAGGGGATAACACAGCAAGACCGTTTGCAATGTACCAGCCGCCGTCGGTGTTAAGCGTAAATATTGAATATCCTAAAAGCTTACCAGCACCAAACAATTCTCTAAAGAAACCGACAAAAAGTAAAACAAAACTGTAACCTATCCCGTTGCCAAGTCCGTCAATTAAACTCGGTATTGGCGCGTTCTTTAATGCAAAGGCTTCAGCCCTTCCCATAATAATACAGTTTGTGATAATCAATCCTACATATACTGATAATTGTTTGCTTACATCAAATGCAAAAGCCTTAATCAACTGGTCGGCAATAATTACGAGTGACGCTATAATTGTCATCTCTACAAGTATCCTTATGCTGCTAGGCAAAACCCTTCTGATTAAACTAACAGAAAGATTGGAGAAACCCATAACAAAAATAACTGCCATCGACATTACAATAGATGTTTCTAATTTTGCTGTAACAGCAAGAGCTGAACAAATTCCCAATATTTGCAGAGCAATCGGGTTGTTATTAAAAATAGGATCAGTTAATAGCTTAATGGATTTAGACATTTTCACCGTCCTTTCTAAATTTGTTCAAAAAAGGACCGTAGCCGTTTTCGCCAAGCCAGAATTCGACCATGGCATCCAAGCCTCTAGTTGTAATAGTAGACCCGCTAAGGCCGTCTATTTGACTGTTAGCTTTTGAGCTTGTTTGATCTACTTGTCCCTTAATTACCTCTAAAACTACATTAAGATTTTCATCTAATGCTTTCTTACCTTCCCATATACCTTGCCAGTTCGGGTTATCTATCTCACCGCCGAGTCCCGGAGTTTCACCATGCTCATAAAAAGTTATACCTTTAACAGTTTGCAAATCATTTCCTAAAGCTATAAACCCGTACATTGTTGACCATAGCCCGTAACCGTATACCGGAAGTATAATTTTGTCTACATCCTCTCCAGACATCACTTCATAAACAAGCATATATTTAGGCATTCTTCTCACCTGGGCAATATCAATCTCAGAAGGAATCGGCATTCCATAATTAGGATCAGCGGCTACATCTTTGACGTTATATGTATCTTTACTCAATATTTCCGCATCAAATTTTTCTTCAATAATTTCACCGGTTTCCATATCGACATAAATAGCCTTTATATTTTCATTATATACATCTTCTATGGAAATTCCTTCTTCATAAAGCCCACCGGCTATAAGAATATTTTTAAGTTTATCCTGCTTTTTGTTGAATTCTTGTATTTCGCTGAGACCCACTGCCGCAACAGAAACCAGTACCGAACATACAAGGCAAACACCTAAAGCTACCATAACTGTTTTTTTAATTTCTGCACTAGCCGACATTTCTTGCAAGCCTCCTTTTAATATTTGCGTTAATATAAATCTTGTCTATTATTGGGGCGAATACATTAGCAAACAATATTGCCAGCATCATTCCTTCAGGGAAAGCCGGATTTACTACTCTTACAAGTATTGCTAAAAGTCCAATAAGTATGCCGTATATCCATTTGCCGCCTTCTGTGTATGTACCACTTACAGGATCAGTCGCCATATATACAAGTCCGAAAGCATAACCGCCTAAAACTAAATGCCAGCCTAAAGAAACCCCAAACATTGGATTTGTATCACTTCCGATAACATTTAACAGAAGTACTGAGAAGATCGTTCCGATCAGTACACCTGCCATTATTCGCCACGAACCGACACCAGTAATAATTAAAATTACTGCCCCAATTAAACAAGCTAGAGCAGAAGTTTCACCCATTGAGCCGGGAATAAAACCAAGAAATGAATCCATCCAATCAAAAGTGAATGTTAATTGAGCATCGGCATACTGTGCTAGCCCGGTTGCTTTGCTGTAACCATCTACAGCAGTCCAAACTTTATCACCAGATATTTGAGCCGGATAAGCAAAAAACAAAAAAGCCCTAGCAGTTAAGGCTGGATTCAGAATGTTCATCCCAACACCTCCGAAGACTTCCTTGCCAACTACCACTCCAAAAGAGATTCCAAGAACAACTTGCCAGTATGGAATGTCAGGCGGAAGAATTAATGGAAAAAGTAACCCGGTAACTAAAAAACCTTCGTTTACTTCGTGCTTTCTAATAGTTGCAAAAAGTACTTCCCAAAAACCTCCTGCGGCCATGGTAATCAAATAAACAGGCAGAAAATATAAACTCCCGAGAATAACATTAGCCAATAAGTTTGATGGATCATGCCCGATACCGAGCCACTGCACTACACTTCCTTGCCAGCTATCCAAAGCAGCTTGACCAGTTTGTTGAAGGGCTAAGTTAGCCTGGTAGCCTGTGTTATAAAGCGCCATTAGTACTGTGGGAATCAATGCGATTACAACCGTAAACATTGTTCTTTTAAGATCTAAAGTGTCTCTAACGTGAGAGTCTTTAGTCGTAACATGGCCAGGCGTAAACAAAATAGTATAAGTAGCCTCATAAAGGGGATAAAGCTTCTCTAACTTTCCGCCTTTTTCAAAATGCTTTTCCTGGCTTTCTAAAAATTCTCTTAAAAATTTCACTTAATTTTTATCCCTCTTTTTCAATTAAAGTTAGGTTACGTCTTAAATTTATTCCGTGATTTATTTTTGATTGACATACATAAGTACACAATGCCAAATCTTCTTCGTCAAGTTCCAAAACACCTAATTTTTCCGCTTCTTCAACATCATCAACAGCTAAAGCTCTTAAAAGATATGTAGGAAGAATATCAAGCGGCATTACTTTCTCATAGCTACCGATTGGAACTATCGCTCTTTCGCTACCGTTTGTTGAAGTATTTAAATCAAACTTTTTACTTGGTGATAAGCTAGATAGGTAAACAGGTTTTACAGAATGTTTGCTTACACCTGGGGTCAACCATCCCAAGAAATCTTTTTGTCTGCCTTCTTTTATTACACTGATTTGTTGATGATATCTTCCTAAGTAGCCATAAGTATTATCAGCTTTGAACCCGGCTAAGACCGAACCACTGATTATTCTTGTTTCTTCATCAATCAACTCATCTTTTAATAAATCTGCAGTTGATGCACCCAATCTTGTTTTAACAAGTTTCGGACTTTTAACTCCAGGTCCGGCAACTGCAATGACTCTATCAACATTGATTTTACCCGTAGTGAATAAACTGCCTACTGCAGCCACATCTTGAGCATTTATATACCAAACAACTTTATTTTTCCCAATTGGATCATGGAAGTGAATATGGGTTCCGGCTAAACCAGATGGATGAGGGCCTTCAAATTCTTCAACAACTAATTTATCCAATTCTGTTGTCGGAATGTTTGCATTCGGCTCTTTGCATAAAAATAATTTTCCTTCGGTTAGTTTGGAGATAACTACTAAACCATTGACAAAATCATTTTCTCTACCTTCTAAAACTTTTTCTACAGATGGGGCCAAAGGATTGGAATCCATTGCGGTAATAAAAATTGAATTAGGTTTGTGAGTCGGATTAGCTACTTTACTGAACGGCCTTTCTCTTAAACTTAACCATAAACCCGAATTAATTAAGTTTGATTTCGCTTTTTCTTCATCAAGGTTTGATAATTCGTTAGTATTGTACGATTCAAAGGTTTGTTCTTCATTACCTTCGAGTTCAATAACCAACGATTCAAAATGTCTTTTTGCGCCACGATTGATCTCAATTACTTTTCCTGCACCAGGAGAAGTGAATTTTACTCCTTCCATTTTCTTATCAGTAAAAAGCAACTGCCCAAGTTTTACACTATCACCAACTTGAACCTCCATTGTCGGTTTCATTCCAACGAAGTCATCACCAATAATGGCTACTTTTGAGACCTTATTTCCATCATTTACTTTCTGTTCAGGCTCTCCTAATATCTTTAAATTCAAGCCTTTTTTAATTTTGGTTTTTCCCATTTTAACCTTTGTTATGAGTTAAAAAACATAAAATTTTATACTATAAAACAAATTTGTACAAACAAGTTCAAAAATAAGATTGCAAAATATGACGTTAAGATTGAAATCACAATAGTTATATTGTTAATTTCACTTAAGAATTACAAAATACTTTATAATATAAAAGGATTCCAACATCCCAACTATTGTTTAACATGATTTAACAGCCAGTCGTAAAAATCCTTCCCCTCGTAAACTCTTTGCCAAGAATTATGATTTAAATCTTCAAAGATAGTTACCCGAATATTACCTCCTGCAGCATCAAGTGAATCAGCTGTTTCAAGTGACCATTCAGGCAAAATTACTCTATCTTTACCACCGTGAAAAAGCCAAACCGGTACTTTTCCAATTTTGTGTACATCGTTCGGATCACCCGCTCCGCAAATAGGCGCACCTGCTGCCCAAATTTCAGGGTAATTTATTAACATGTACCACGTTCCATAACCACCGTAACTTAGTCCGGTTATATAAATTCTATTTTCATCTAACGGATAATTTTCTTTTACTTCATTAATAATTTTAATTAAATCAGTAGAAATTTTATCCCAGCCATATGGTGGATAAAATTCGTCCCATCTAAGATCCCATCCGGTAGTTTCCCGCTTCATCGGCTGTCTTGCTTTTTTCTTCCAAACGTACGGCGAAACCTTATATTTATATCCATCCGGGAAATTCGGCATCTGTGGGGCAATTATAAAAAATGGGAAATCTCTTCCC
>JANQIV010000035.1 GCA_028282005.1 Melioribacteraceae bacterium
TTTTTTATAATATATTTTGGCTTGCTCTAAATAAACTAATGCGGAATCATGCTCTCCAATACTTGATTTGACTAATCCTATGTTGTTCATCGCGTTGCCGGCATTGAAGTTGTTATCTCTCTCAACCGACCTTTTAAAGACTAACTTAAATTTACTTAGGCTGGAATCATTTTCGCCAATTTGATTATAAGAAATGCCGTAAGCATTGTGAATGAGAGTAACAAGTGAATCGAGATGTAGTTTCTCGGAAACTTCAAGCCCCTCTTTGAGATACTTAAAAGCTTCATCAAAATTGTGCAGTCTGCTATACGACTCCCCGAGCAAATAAGCTGATTCTGCAATCCCCGGATCATAATTGATGGCTTTTGAAAGTTGGTAAGCCGAGTCTGCATAAACTCTAACTTGACGAAAATCAGAAAAGAAGAACTCGTTAGCAATATCTAAATAAATTTTTACTTTATTTGAGTCATCAGGTATTTCGGCAAGTTGATTTAATTTGAGTCCGGATGGATCCTGAGATTGTCCAAAAGTAATGAGAAAATTTATAGTAAGTAAAATCATTAGGTGTCGCATAAATCACTTTCATTTGATATTGTTCGCACAAGATATTATCGGAAAATACCTGCGCCTATTAATAGCAACAAATATTAATTACTTTTTGATAAATATCCCATCAAAAAAATTCTGAAATCAAAAATTAATTGATTTCAGAATTGAACATAAATTTAATTTGTTATTCTTCCGGCTAAGAAATGCGGCTCCTAAGTGAATACATTATTGCAGCGTCAATGCCATTCCGAAATCGTTATATCTATTGCCTTTCACGAGATCATAAAGTTTGTCTAACTCAGCAACTTCATCACTGCTCAATTCAATTTTCAGCGCATCGATGTTTTCAACTAAATATTTTTCTCTTTTTGTACCGGGGATCGGAATAATGTCTTCACCTTTTGCGAGAACCCACGCAAGCGCAATTTGAGAAGCTTTTACATCTTTGTTTGCTGCAATCTCTTCAACTTTTGCAATTATCTTTTGGTTTGATTCAAAGTTCTCTGCTTCCATTCTTGGTAAGTGTGTTCTATAATCTTTTGGATCTTGAACTTTGCTGAATTTACCTGTTAAAATTCCTCTGCCAAGCGGGCTATATGCCACAGTCGCAACTCCCAATTCACGGCATTCATTCATGTTTGCTTCTTCAATGTCTCGTGTCCAAATAGAATATTCAGACTGAACAGCAGCAATCGGATGTACTGCATGAGCTTTTTTAAGTGTTTCCCCTTTTACTTCGGAAAGCCCGAGATATCTGACTTTACCTTCTTTTACAAGTTCAGCCATCGCACCAACTGTATCTTCAATAGGAGTTTCGGGATCGACTCTGTGACAGTAATACAAATCAATTGTGTCTATTCCCAGTCTTTTTAAGCTGGCTTCACATGCTTGTTTTACGTATTCCGGTTTACCGCTTACGCCTTCAAACTCACCATTCGGTCCACGCAAAATTGCAAATTTTGTTGCAAGTGTAACTTGATCAAATTTACCTTTTAATGCTTTGCCGAGTAATTCTTCGTTATGACCGCTGCCGTACATATCAGCAGTGTCGAAGAAGTCAACTCCCAGATCAACTGCTTTATGAATTGTATTGATTGACTGCTGTTCGTCGGTTTCTCCGTAAAATTCTGACATACCCATCGTACCTAATCCGATTGGGAATACATTCAAATCGCTGTTTCCGATTTTTCTTTTTTGCATTTTTTCTCCTTTTCTAAATGAATATTCATTCATTAGTTTTTTAAAAAAATAGGTTTTTAATTCTTCACTGCATCCCAGCACCCCTGGAATGCTGCAGCAATTAATTCTTCTTCGAGTTCAACTTTGTTTCTCTGACAAGTTTTCACCAACTCACCAGCCGGCGCAAAAAACAAAGCATAAAATACTTCCGGTGGAATTTCTTTTACTATTTTCTCCCTTTTTGCTTTTTCAACTAATTTTATAAAAGGCTCGAATATTTTCAATCCCTCTTCAACAGTTTCAAATTTAATAAATGGCGAATTTCTAAATTGCTCCATTACATTGAACTCTGCTTTATGATTCTGCTTAAATTTAACAGAATTCCGCCAAACCATTTCAAAAGCATCTCTTACGGGAATTGAATCCGAAACACCCTCCATCAAAGAAGCGCTATACTTTTTCTTTATTTCAAGATAAAGATTGTTTAAAAGATCATCTTTGTTTTTGTAATAAAGATAAATTGTGCCGGCAGCAACATTTGCCTCTTTTGCTATCATAGACATCGGAGTGGAATGAAATCCATTTTCGTGGAGCAGTTTTACCGATGCCCAGTAAATCGCTTCTTTTTTATCTTGTAAATTTTCTGTCATAACAGCAGTAAATCTAAATGAATGTTCATTCAGTGTCAAGTTTAAAATGAAACAGGAAAGTCATTCACCTGCCTCATCAATTTTTTAATATGCTTCTTCACGCAGCAATTCAATCAACTCCCAGTTAATTCCAATTGCAGGAGATGTTACTCTTCTAATTAAATAAGGCGGCTTATTTGTTAAAAACAATTCAGAAACTATTTCGTTTTCTCCGATTAAGTTTGTTAATTTGACTTTTACTACCGAGTTTTCACCATCTTCTTCCAAAATCTCAAATAAATTTTCGATTTCTCCGGCTTCTGTTCCACTATAAAACTTGTAATTGGATTTCCCTCTTCCCGAAAGTGATGCGATGAACAAATGATGCATTCCACCTTCAAAAACAGAATTTTTGAAATCTGCTTTCAATTGAACGGATGTATCTTTTTTAGCGTAAATCGCTCCGCCCAGCAAAGAGTTATCCCCATAATAATTTATTTTGGTGGATAAATCAGCAGCAAACCCGGCAGGCAAAATTTGCATTATTGGTTTAAACGTGTTTTTCCCAAAAATTACCTGGTCGTAAACCGTAGCACTTTGAAAGCGCATATCCCATTTCAGATAAAAAGCATCAATCCCGTTTGTTTTATATTCTCTCAAATCGACTATAGCCGTAGCGAAATCTTCGCCGTTTTTAGTCAATTTATATTTCGCCGTGAAGGGTTTTATAAGCTTGTAATCGAATAATTCACTGCCGGGTTCGAGTAATTCATAACTATTTTGTCCTTGAGCAAAAACAGATACAAAAGAAAAAAAAGTTAGAAAAACAATTTTAAGGAAATTCATTTTATCCCCATTTAGTTGAAAAACTAAATTTAGCGAGGAAAATTTGACGAATGAAGTTTTGAGCAGTGAGTTGGGTTTAAAGTGAAGTAAATTGGAATTGACTCTTCCCAATGAGTTTAGATAACTCTTTTTTTCTGCTTCGGCTCATTTTAAGTTGAGTCCCTTCATATAAAGTAACGAGGTAATCTCCCTTATTAAGGTGCTCCAATTCCTTAATTTTTTCAACATTTATAATATGAGAACGGTGGATTCTGTAGAATTTATTTTTGTCGAGCTGCTTTTCGATATTGTTTAGTGATTCCCGCAAAAGATATTTTTTGCCTGAAACATTTATTTCAATGTAATAATCTGCAGCCTCAATCCAATCGATGTTTTCTATTTTTAAATAAATTGTTCGTCCTTTATTTTTAATCGCAATTTTTTTAAGACGACCTTTACCATTGAGCTCGAATTCTTCAACTTTTGCTTCGAGTTGGTTGATATCTTTTCTGAGACCTTCATTATTACTTCGTTCTGACTTGTAATTAATAAAATATAAATAAGCGTGGCTGGCTAAAAGAAGTAGCCAATAAACCAAAATATCTTTGTGTATTGAAAACAAAGCAATATTAATAAGATTTTTATTAAATCTTTCGTCGAACAAAGCCGCGCCTTCAAAAATCGCATTAGTGATATTTTCCAGAAATATGTGTACAAAAGCAATGATAAGTGAACTGAAGATGTTAATTACAATAGATTTGAGCCATTTTGTTTTGCTAAGCGGAAATTTAACAGCAAGAAAGTAAATAACCGGGGATAAAATTGCCCATAAATACCAAGAGGATAAATGAAGTAAAAGCAAAGTTTGATAAGAAATACCAAATTTTTCAGCTGTACCGCTAAAATAAACTTGTAATGAAGTAATTATTGCAATGAATGTAAAAAACGCAAAAACATACAGTATATTCTTCGATTTAACCAAATCAACCCGATTAATTATCTGCTATAAGTTTATTAGTCGAAATCAAACGAATTTGGTTAGAAAATTCATTTTTGAGATGTTTAAATCAATTTATTTTTTTGTTTCAAAATGCAAAAACATTATATTTAGCAAAAATTATTCCAAGTTAATGAACAACAATTTAATCGAAATAGACGGAGTTTTAGTAAACAAAGAGATTGTAGAAACTAAATTCACTTGCGATCTTGACGTGTGTAAAGGTGCGTGCTGCACAATGGAAAGTGAATATGGTGCCCCGTTAACTGAAGATGAAGTAAAGAAGATCAAAAAAATTCTCCCGACTGTAAAAGAATATTTGTCTGAAAAAAGTATTAAAACTATTGAAATTGATGGATTTTATAATGAAAAGCACGATCAGTTTATGACAACAAGCATAAACAACGAAGATTGTGTTTTCGTTTATTACGAAGGCGACGTAGCAAAATGTGCTATTGAAAAAGCTTATTTTGATGGTAAAGTGAAATTCAGGAAACCGATATCGTGTCATTTATTTCCGATAAGAGTGAGCAATTTTGGTGGAGCTGTTTTGAGATATGAAAAATACAAAGACTGTGATTGCGCGCTTGAAAAAGGTGTGGAAACGCAATTAAGCATAAATGAATTCTGCAATGATGCGCTTGAAAGAGAATTTGGCAAAAAATTTACAGAAAAATTAGCTGGACATAACGGGAATTAAATATGTTATCACTTCAGCAAAAATTATCTCTTTCGCAAAAACTTTCGCCGCAGCAAATACAATATCAAAAACTGCTTCAGCTAAATACGCTTGCCCTTGAACAAAGAATTAAAACCGAATTAGAACTAAATCCGATTTTAGAAGAAGTGCTCGATGAAGAATTTGAAATGACTATGGAACAGGAAGAGCAGAAAAAGGAAAACGAAAGCGATTCCGATACTGATTCAGATGAAGAAAAATATGATGAAAAGCAAGACGAGTTTGATGCTGAAGATTATATGAATGAAGCAGATTTTGACGAAGACAGAATAAATTATAGTCAGGATGATGATAAAACTCAGCCCGTTGCCCCTTCCCGCTCTACTTTAATGGATTCACTAATTGACCAGCTACACATGCTCAACCTGTCCGAAGAAGAGACAATGCTTGGTGAAGTAATTCTTAACAATCTTGATAAAGACGGTTACTTCAAAGAAGATATGGAAAAGATTGTAACCGATCTAAATTTATTTGAGCATTTAGATGTAACTATTGAACAAGCTGAAAATGTTTTAAAGAAAATTCAATTGTTTGATCCGATTGGAATTGGCGCAAGAACTCTACAGGAATGTTTGCTAATTCAATTGGATAATTCCGACCACGATCAGTATTATACTTTTCTCGCGAAGAAGTTATTAACAGAACATTATAAAGACTTTACACATAAGCGTTTTGATAATATCCAGCGAAATATGAATATGTGTAAAGAGACTTTAAAAACTACTCTCGAACTAATTCAAAAACTCAATCCCAAGCCTGGCGAAGGAAGTATTGCATCAGAAGAAGCGAATCAAATTACACCTGATTTTCTAATCGAGAAAGTTGACGAAAATTATATCGTGACACTCAATGACCGTAGTGTTCCTTCGGTAACATTGAGCAAAACTTACCTTGAAATGCTTGACGGCAAAAAAGGTAAACGCAAAGTAACTCAGCAAGAAAAAGATACCCGCAAGTTTTTACGAGAAAAATTTGAATCTGCAAAATGGTTTATTGCCTCAATTCAGCAAAGGCGACAAACATTGCTTAAAATAATGCAGGCAATTTTAGAGAAGCAATATGAGTTTTTTGAATACGGGCCAAAAGCTCTACGCCCAATGATTTACAAAGACATCGCTGATGAAGTAATGATGGACATTTCAACAATCAGCCGTGTAGTTAACGGAAAGTACGTGCAAAGTCCGCAGGGTATTCACGAATTAAAATATTTCTTCAGCGAAGGTTTATCTACAGACTCCGGCAATGAAGTTTCAAACAAGCACATCAAAATATTAATAAAAGAAATCTGCGAAAGTGAACCGAAGAGCGCACCGTACAGCGATGACAAAATTTCGAAAATTTTACAGGATAAAGGAATACATATCGCACGCCGTACAGTTGCTAAATACAGAGAGCAGCAGCAGATTCCCGTTGCAAGGCTCCGCAAAGAATTATGAGTTATGTGAATGATGTTGCAATCATAATTTTTCTTTTTGTTTTATTTGCCGTATCACATTCCATTTTAGCCAATCCGAAAATCAAAAATAAAATTGCAATTCGCGTTGGGAATAACTTTGCATTTTACAGGGCTTTCTACAATTTGACTGCGCTGATGTCTCTGGTTTTCATTTACGAAATATCTCCAGCTCCTGATTTAACAATTTATGACCTGAAATTCCCGTATGACATAATTATTTATTTTTTGCAGGTTCTAAGCGTAGTAGGAATATTTTGGTCCTTTAAAGTTATTGATGGAAGTGAATTTTTTGGTATCAGTCAAATAAAAAGATATTTAAATGGAACCTACTCAACCAAAGAGTCAGATGATAATTCCGAATTAGTTATTAAAGGTGCATTTAAATATTCACGCCATCCCCTCTATTTCTTCATAATTCTATTTCTCGGCCTGCGTCCAACCATGGATTTATTTTATCTCACATTTTATTTATGTTTCGTTTCTTATTTTGTGATAGGTTCTTATTTTGAAGAAAAAAATCTCATCGCAAAATTTGGAAACGAATATTTGGAATATCAAAGCAGGGTCCCGCGTCTTATTCCCTACAAGATATTTTTTAAGTAAAAGGAGAAAAAATTGTCAAGAAAAGTAGAAATCAGGGCAACCACTATCTTGGGGTTGATCCACAAAGGTAAAGCAGCTATTGGCGGTGACGGACAGGTTACACTTGGAAATACCGTGATGAAACATAAATCGACAAAAATTAGAAAACTATTAAACGGGAAAGTTTTAACAGGCTTTGCAGGCAGTGCTGCTGATGCTTTCACTTTATTAAATAGATTTGAAGAAAAGCTTGAGCAATACAGCGGAAATGTAAGCCGTTCAGTTGTTGAACTTGCTAAAGATTGGAGAACGGACAAATATTTACGCAGACTTGAAGCAATGCTTGCAGTAATTTCGGAAGACAAAGTATTTGTTGTTTCGGGAACCGGTGATGTAATTGAACCGGATGATGGTATTATTGCAATTGGTTCCGGTGGAAGTTACGCTTTGGCAGCAGCAAGAATGTTAGTAAAATACAGCGATCTTTCTTCGGAAGAGATTGTAAAAGAAGCATTACAAACAGCTGCTGATATTTGTATTTATACAAACGATAATATCAGTGTTGAAGAAATAGAAAAATAAAACAGGAAAATAATGAACAACGCAAAAAATTTAACTCCCTCTCAAATTGTAAATGAGCTTGATAAATACATAATTGGACAGAACGATGCGAAACGTGCAGTAGCAATTGCTTTAAGAAATAGATGGAGACGACAGCAAGTTACAGAAGATATTAAAGACGAGATAATGCCGAACAACATTATTCTTATTGGGCCTACAGGTGTCGGTAAAACTGAGATTGCACGCAGACTTGCAAAGCTTAGCGGCGCACCATTTATAAAAGTAGAAGCATCAAAATTTACTGAAGTGGGTTATGTTGGTAGAGATGTTGAATCGATGATCCGTGATTTGACAGAGCTTGCTATTAATATGGTTCGCGCTGAAAAAACTGTAGAGGTTGAAGAGAAAGCAACAAGAGTTGCTGAAGACAAAATTTTAGATATTCTTATTCCGCCGGTAAAAAAGCCAGGTGCAGGTGCTTCTGAAGAAAAAGAAAATGAAGCTTTACAAAATGAGAAGACTCGCGAATGGATGAGGAAAAAATTACAGGACGGTGAGCTTGATGACAAAATGATCGAGTTTGACGCTACAGCAAATCCGCAAGTTGGAATGCAGGTGTTAGGGCCAATGGGAATGGATGACATGGGCATTAACATTCAAGAGATTGTCGGCAATATGATGCCCAAAAAGAAAAAGAAAAGAAAGACATCAATTAAAGAAGCGAAGAAAATTATCACGCAAGAAGAAGCACAAAAATTAATTGATATGGAAGAAGTGCAGAGTGAAGCAAAGAAAAGAGTGCAGGAATCCGGCATAGTATTTATTGACGAAATAGATAAAGTTGCAGGCGGATCAAAAGCACAAGGCGGACCCGATGTTTCCCGCGAAGGTGTGCAGAGAGATTTACTTCCAATCGTTGAAGGCTCAACTGTAAATACAAAATACGGTCCAGTAAAAACTGACCACATTTTGTTTATTGCTTCCGGTGCGTTTCACATTGCAAAACCATCTGACTTAATCCCTGAACTGCAAGGTAGATTCCCGATTCGTGTTGAACTGCAAAGTTTATCGGAAGAAGACTTTATAAAAATTCTTACAATACCTGAAAACGCTTTGTTGAAGCAATACACAGCACTGCTCAAAACTGAGACTGTAGATATTGAATTTGACGATAGTGCAATTAGAGAAATTGCCAAAGATGCTGCATATATAAATGGCGAAGTTGAAAACATTGGGGCAAGAAGGCTGCACACAATCTTAACTACTTTACTTGAAGAAATTTTATTTGATGTTCCTGATAAAATTCCTTCAGAAAAAATTTCTATTACAGGTGAAATGGTAAGTGAAAAGTTAGATAAGATTGTTAAGAACAGAGATTTAACAAAGTATATTTTATAGTAAAAATTAATCCGGTTTCCGTCATTCTGAGTGTAGTCGAAGAAAAGGAAACCGGAATACATTCATACTAATTTGAACCTCGCTCATTAAAGCCCTATATTTAATAACAAAATAAATCTAATTGATTTTCGGCCTTAGAATCTTATCAATTTTAATCCCACCAAAATTATTTTCTTCGGTTGTCTCTTTGATTAGGTTTTGCATTTATTTGAAATAATATGTCTAATAAAATAGGAATTGATATGAAAGTTACTAATGGAAGTAATGTAAAAGTTCATTATACAGGCAGACTTGAAGACGGTACTGTTTTTGATTCATCCGAAGGAAGAGACCCATTGGCATTTACAGTTGGTGCCGGACAAATGATTCCGGGTTTTGATAAAGGTGTTTTGGATTTGGAAGTTGGCGAGAAAAAAACTGTTACACTTCCTCCTGAAGAAGCTTACGGCCAACCACAAGAAAATATGATTTTAACAATAGAAACTACAAAAGTTTTTCCACCGGAAATTGATCCAAAAGTTGGTGAGCAGTATAATTTACAAAGAAAAGATGGCGGTGCTTTACCTGTAACTGTAACTAAAGTTGAGGGTGAAACAGTAACTCTTGACGCTAATCATCACCTTGCAGGCAAAACATTAATTTTTGACATCGAAGTTGTTGAGATAGCATAAATTTATTTTGAAAAAAAGCGCAAGACGAAATATTTCGTTTTGCGCTTTTTTCATTTCTTAAAAATTCCTTCACTTTCCAAATTCTTCAAATTTGTATAAATTTCGTTTTACACCAACAAGAGATAAAAATGAAAAAATATTTATTAGCACTAGTTCTAATTGGATTTATCGGATGTTCATCATCACTTAAAAATTTATCTGAATCTAAAAAAGAAGTACAGCAATATTATGATTCCGGCGAACACGGTTTGGAATTGGCAAACATTATTGATGACGCCATTAATAAGTTTGACGGTATTAAGTTATCCGGTAAACCTGCTGCCGTATTTGATGTTGACGAAACTACACTTTCCAATTACAAGTATATCAAATCAATTAGTTTCGGATATTATAAAGAGGGCTGGTACAAGTGGGTATTAAAAGAAGATGCAGATGCAATCTTGCAGACAAAAAAACTTTATGACCATCTTGTTGAGAGAGGAGTAACTATATTCTTTTTAACCGGACGAAATTATAAAGAATACGAAGCTACTCTAAAAAACCTAAAAGCAGAAGGTTATACAGAGTTTGATACACTCATCTGTAAGCAAGAAGATGAGTTGAAATTGGATGCTTCAATGTATAAACCGGAAAAGAGAAAAGAGATTGAAGCTAAAGGTTACAATATTGTAATCAACGTGGGTGACCAGTTAAGCGACCTCGAAGGTGGATATTCAAAATTGAAAATTAAACTGCCAAATTATCTTTATGAGATCAAATAATTAAATTAGAGAATAGAAGTGACAAGTTAGAAGTTTCCAGAATTTTTCACTTCTATTTTCATACTTCTAACTTCATACCTTTAACCTTTTGCTCAAGATTTTCCTTATATTGTTGGCTAATTTTTTTAGAAAAATACGGTAGTTAAATGCACGTTAAAAATTTATCCGACATCCCCAAAGCTTATGAACCAAAAGAAGCCGAAAGTAAGTGGTACAAATTCTGGGAAGAAAATAATTTATTCCACAGTGAAATAGATGAAGACGAAGAGCCATACACAATTGTAATTCCTCCGCCAAATATTACCGGAATTCTGCACATTGGACACATTTTGAACAACACAATTCAAGACGTTTACATTCGTTACAAAAGAATGAACGGCTATAATGCTTGCTGGGTACCGGGAACTGACCACGCATCAATCGCTACCGAATCAAAAGTAATAAACCATTTAAAAGAGCAAGGCATAAACAAATGGGATATAGGCAGAGAAGAATTTTTGAAGCACTGCCACGAATGGAGAAATAAATACGGTGGTATAATAATTAATCAACTTCGTAAACTTGGCGTAAGCTGCGATTGGGAACGTGAACGTTTCACAATGGATGAACACTATTCGCAGAAAGTACTCGAAGCATTTGTTGACCTTTATAATAACGAGAAAATCTACCGTGGATACCGTATGGTAAATTGGTGTCCGGCAACAAAATCCGCTATCTCAGACGAAGAAGTTTTTTACAAAGAAGTAAACGGCAAACTTTGGCATTTAAAGTACCCAGTTGTTGATGAAGATGATCACATAATTGATCATGTTGTAGTTGCGACTACTCGCCCGGAAACAATGCTTGGCGATACTGCTGTTGCTGTTAATCCTAATGATGAAAGATACAAACACCTAGTTGGTAAAAAGGTTTTACTGCCGTTAGCAGATAGAGAAATACCTGTAATTAGTGATGATTATGTAGAAATGGATTTTGGAACTGGGGTAGTGAAAATCACTCCGGCACATGACCCGAATGACTATGAAATGGCACAAAGGCACGATATTGAAATCATCAATATCTATAATGATGACAGTACAACAAACGGAAATGTTCCGCATGAATTTCAAAGTTTGGATCGATTTGTCGTACGTAAAAAAGTTGTAGCAAGATTTGAAGAAATGGGTCTGCTTGATAAAATTACAGATTACACAAATAAAGTTGGCTACTCTCAACGCGGCAACGTGCCGATTGAACCATACCTTTCCGAACAGTGGTTTATGAAAATGGATGAATTAGTAAAGCCTGCTCTCGAAGTTGTTCGAGAAGGGAAAGTTAAATTCCATCCGGCCCACTGGATTAAAACTTACGAACACTGGATGGACAACATCCGCGACTGGTGTATCTCACGTCAGCTTTGGTGGGGTCACCGAATACCGGTTTGGTACCATAACTCATCGGATGAAGTTTACTGTGGTATTGAGCCTCCTAAAGATCCTGAGAATTGGACACAAGAGACCGACGTGCTTGATACTTGGGCATCAAGCTGGCTTTGGGCACAGGATACATTTACAAATAAAGAAGACCAGGCTTACTACTATCCAACAAACTTACTCGTTACCGCACCGGATATTATTTTCTTCTGGGTTGCAAGAATGATAATTGCCGGAATGGAATTCATGAATGATGTTCCTTTCAGAGATGTTTATTTCACAAGTATGATACGTGACGAGCAAGGCAGAAAAATGAGCAAATCTCTCGGGAACTCCCCTGATCCACTTGATATTATTGACGAATATGGTGCAGACGCTCTACGCTTCACAATTTCATACATTTCTCCTCTTGGGCAGGATGTTCTTTTCAGTACCGATAAATGTGAGATCGGAAGAAACTTTGCAAACAAGATTTGGAACGCCGCGAGATTCCTTTTAATGAACGCGCAGGAAGTTGAATTAAAAGATAAGCTAAAAGAGAAACATGTTGATTTTGCAGACAAGTGGATAATGTCGCGATTTCAAAGTGCACTGAATGATTACAATAAAGCAATTGACAATTTCGAGTTAAACACTGCAACAAAAGTTTTATACGGATTTATCTGGAACGACTTCTGTGATTGGTATCTAGAATTAATCAAAAACCAAATTTATTCTGATGATCAAGAAGTAAAAGCTGCTGTTTTAACACGAGCACTTTCACTGTTTGAAGATATGCTGAAAATGCTTCACCCGTTTATGCCTTTCTTAACCGAAGAGTTATGGCAGTTATTTGACGAAAGAAAAGAAAACGAAAGCATTTCAGTTTCTGCTTTCCCAAAATTTGACGAATTACTCATAGACAAAAACGCGGAAGAAGAAATAGAATTTGTTAAAAACGTTGTTACCGCAATAAGAAATATACGTGGTGAAATGAATGTACCACCGTCAAAAGCAATCAACGTATTTATGAAGAGTAAACCGCTTTCTGAAATTCAGCAAAAATATATTTCGTCTCTTGGCAAAATCGAAAATCTGACTGTTGATGAAAATCTTGAAAAACCGAAAGCTAGTTCTTCAGCAGTTGTAAAAGGCGCAGACATATTTATTCCGCTTGAAGGTTTGATTGATATTGAAGAAGAAAAAGCCAGAGTTGTAAAAGAAATTAATAGACTTGAAGGCATGTTAGTTGGAGTTACTAAAAAATTAGCCAACGAAAACTTTGTTGGTCGTGCACCAGCAGATGTGGTAGAAAAAGAGAAAAAGAAAAAAACCGATTGGGAAAATAAGGTTGAAAAGCTGAAAGAAATTTTATCAGATTTAAATTAATCATTTCGAGGAGAAAGTATTCTATTCAATACTTTCTCCCAACAAACTCATCAAAAAGTTATTTTTACCGTCCTAATTAACGAATTTTGTTTTTCAAGACGATTTTCTCGACTCAAATCCGTTTATTAAATCACCCTAATATATAATAACTCCCCCCAGGAGAAAACATAGGCGGTATTGGTTTTGAATGTTAATACCGCCTATTTATATTTATAAATATGGAATTAAGCTTATACAACATAATTCAGGCAATTACAGCTTTTCAATTTTTGTTTATTGCTACTTTTTTGTTTACCCACAAAAAAGGTAAAATTGTCAGTAATAAATTATTTTCGATTTTCCTTTTAGGCAAAGGACTTTCTGTTTTAAACGATTTTTTACAATACTATGCTTTTGATTTCATCAGCGAAAACTTACCTATCTTTTTTGATCTTTCTTTAGCATTACTGTTCATTTATTCACCATTTTTACTCATGTATACAAAATCAATTCTTATCAAAGATTTTCAACTTCACATAACATTCACTAAACATTTAATACCGTCTTTCTTAATTGTTCTATACGTATTATTCAAATATCTTGTGACAGGAGATTCAAGATTTCCCCTAACAGGAATCGAAACAATAGTTATAATTACCCTTTATTATATACAGGCAATTATTTACACCCGCTCAGCTTTAAAAAAGCTTAGAAAATATAGAGATGCTCTAAAAGAAATTTATTCCTCCACTGAAAAGTTAGAACATAACTGGCTACTATTTCTTTTGATAGGTTATTTATCTATTTGGATAATTTTCTTTTTTACATTTATCGGAAGTTTAATTACTGTTTTTTCAACTTCAATGTCAGAAATTCTTTATTCATTCGGGTTAATTACTCTTCTTGTTTTTTCGAACACAATTGTATTCAAGTGTTTGCGTAATCCCGAATTATTGACCGGGATTGAAGAAGAGAAAGAGGAAAAAGAAAAGCAATTACCGAAAGCAGTCAATGAGGAGTCCGCAAACAGGTTGATTCAGTTTATGAAAAATGAAGAACCGTACTTAAATCCCCTACTTTCTTTGAATGATTTAGCTGATAAATTAGAAATTCACCCGCGAAGCCTGTCATTAATAATTAAACATTCATTCAACAAAAATTTTTTTGATTTTGTAAATTCATACCGAATTGAAAAAGCCAAAGAATTCTTATCCGATCCGGATAACGAAAACAGAAATATTCTTGAAATTTTATTTGATTCCGGGTTCAATAGTAAGTCTGTTTTTAACGCGGTTTTCAAAAAGCAAGTCGGAATGACTCCAACTCAATACCGCAAATCCCAATTATCTACAAAAAGAGTTGCTTAAAAAAGTACTGATTTCCGAAATTCACTCTAAAAGTCGATATCATATCATTTTTTAATGAGATTTGTCCTCTATTTTCAAAAACAAATCCCAGGGGGACAAATGAAACAATTTCAATATTTAATGGTACTTCTTCTTTCTATTACGATAGTTTCTGCAAACAGTAATAACAAAAAAGAAGAGATTGAAAAAGAACTCACCGAGTTTTACAGAGTATTTGAATCAACAGTAAAAAACAAAGACAAAGAAGGACACAGAGCTTTATATTTATACGATACGGCTCCGGTTGTAGTTATGCCTAAAACTCCAAACGGGCCGATGGACTATTTTACAAACCACGCTAATGGTTGGATAAATTATTTTTCCAGGCCGGATATGCCTTACGAGTTAAAAATATCTGAAATTGAATTTGATGTTTTTGACGACAGGCTCGCTATCTCGATAGCGCGTTTTGATGAATATACCAACAATGAATATTCCTCTCACGGGATTGATGTTTTTACATATATAAAAACTACCGAGGGCTGGAAATTCGCTATGCTACATAACACTGTTAGACTAGCCAGCGATTCAACAGACTATTCAAAACCTTTTGAGTTTGATAATAAGCCGAAAGACTTACCCGAACAATTGCAAAACGCTTTAAACAACAAAGACAAATATGGCCTCATAAATTTATTTCATAGCGGACTTGGCCAGTTTTTCGGAATCAAAGATGAGTTCGGTGAGTTCAATCATTTCTTTCACACAGTTGCGGGAAGGGCTGATTACATGATGCGAACCCCAGCTACATATTATTACAAATTCTCAAATATCAAAACAAAAATTTACGACCAGTACATCGCAGTAATTACTTTGGACTATAACGCAGTAATAAATGGCAAAGATAAAAGATCGGGCAAAAAAGTTATGTTCTGTTATGCCACAGCAAACACAGGGTGGAAAATTTCATCAGTTTATTCACTGTTAAATTAAGGAAACTATAAAAATGATAAAGACACGTATTTCGATTTTAATCGTTTTCATAACCTCATTTTGTTTTGCAAACGAAGGAGACAAGAAGAAAATTAAAAACGAATTGTATAAAGTTTATAAAGCGTTTAATGAATCTATTAACACAAAAGAAGCCGATAAACACCGTGATTTGTTTTTGTACGATACAGCACCTGTAAACTCGCTTCCAATAAATGCAAATGGCGTGATGGACTACTACGGCAGCAATGTAAATGCATGGATAAGTTATTTTTCAAAACCGGATTTTGATTACGAAGTAAAAATGTCCGATGTGAAATTTGAAATTCTTAATGAGAGTTTTGCTGTTTCCGAGGCACATTTTGAAGAACATAGATCAGGCGAAATGGCAACTTCCGGGAAAGATATTTTCGTTTATGTTAAAACCACAGACGGTTGGAAAATAGCGATAATGCACAATACTCTTAGGCACGCAAATGATTCAACAAATTTTAGTGAGCCATTCAAGTTTAATAATGATCCAATCGAATTACCGGGGAAGCTAAGAGAAAAACTTAATGACAAAGATAAATTCGGTTTTGCAGGATTATTCCATAGTGGACTTGGCCAATATTTTACTGTCAAAGATGAATTCGGGAAATTTAATTATGCATATAATACTGTCGCCGGTGTAACCGATAATTTAACAAGAACTCCTGCGACATTTAATTTTAAGTATTCAAATATCAGCACAAAAACGTATGACAATTACATAGCGATAATTACACTTGATTACGAAGTGCTGATAAATGGGAAAGATAAGAAGTCTGGCAATAAAGTTTTGATCTGTTATGCTACAACTTATGCCGGTTGGAAAATTTCTTCAGCTTACACTCTGCCAAATTAATTTAGGGGAAGTTCACAGCTTCCCTTCTTTATACATTCGCTGGTATTTTATTCGTTCGATTTGCCTTGCTATAATTAAGTCGGCTATTTTCTCGGGAATTGATAGAATATTTTTATCTACTAAAACTTCTTTAATTTTTCTCTCGTTAATGTCAATTCTGTACAGGCTATTCAAGAATCTCTCAAAATCATTGTCCATTAACTCGGCAACTTTTTGTGTCAAATAGGCTTTCAGTGAATCATAAGATTCCAATGCTGTCTCTTCATTAGAAATTTCAATTTTTTTGGTTGAAAAATCTTTTGCTGATTTAGATAATATTTCAGGCAATAATGCTTCTTCCATTATTTTGCCTTTAACCACTTAAATATAATTGCTAACGTTGGTTTACTTCCTGTTGAAAGAATTGCAACACGATAGATTTTTCCTGCTAAAATAAAAACAAACACTAAAAACAAAATACTGAGAAAGAGAGAACCCACTAATTGGATCAAAGATACATCGACCAAAGTAATTCTTGCAGGCATCACAATTAATGAAGTAATCGGTGCAATTGAAATTATTGTCGCGAAAGTACTATCCGGATTTTTCTGTAATGCAAAAGTCATAAAAAACGGAATCATTATTAACAACATTAACGGAAATACACCTTGCTGAGCGTCTTGTGGATTATCAAACATAGCACCAACGCAAGAGAATAATCCAAGGAAAGTAGTAAGAGCAATAAAATAATTAACGAGAAAATAGAATATGTTCCCCCACGAAATACTTAAAATAAATTCTTTCGGTAAAACAAACCAAGAAGTTGAAATCAATATCATTAATGGAGAAAGCCATATTGCCATTTGCAATAATCCGGTTAAAGCATTTCCTAAAATTTTCCCTACCATTAAATCTTGACTTGTTGCAGATGAAAGAAGTACTTCCACAATCCGGTTTGATTTTTCTTCTATTACTGCCTGCATCATAAATGATCCGAGGAGAAGTAAACTAAAATAGAGAAGGAAAGAAAAAAGAAATGATAATACCTGATTGCCAATTCCTTCTTCTTCTATTTCATCTTTATCGGAAACCCGGAAACCTTTTATGTCAACCCACGACCTCGCAAACTGTAAATCATCTTCTGAAATTTCTTTGTCAGTAAAATACCAATTAAGCAAAGCTTGATTTAGTGCATCATCTAGTTTATCAAATAACTGTCTATTAGTGGGATTCTTAGAAAAGTAATTTATTTTTTTATCATAAAGATTATTATTTGAAATGAACACAATACCTGTAAGTTCATTAGCAATGAGAGAACTCTTTTGGTTTTCAATTAATTCAGTAGTTTGAATGCTATCTTTTACTTCATAATTGAATGAGAAGTTTTTTTGGAGGAGTTCGTTTTCGGAAATCTCTTTTTGAATTTCGTAAGACAATTTTTCGTCTTCAGTAATTATAATTAAAGAAGCAAAATCTTCACTGTCAATTCCGATAAAGTAAGTCTGCAAAGCCAATATGCCAAATAAAAAAACAGGCACAAGAATGGTCATCGCGATAAATCCCTTTGAAAGCAGCTTTGCGTTAATCTCTCGTTTAATTATAGTTATTACTTTATCATTTATCATAAATCACTCCCCGCCAACTCTACAAAAATATCATGAAGTGAGATATCATTTGCATCAAACTTTTTTACGTTAATGCTATTGTCGATCAACAGTTTTAACAATTTTTGAATTTGATCTGCTTCTTTCACCCTTATTCCTGTTGTGTTTCCGAAGTCTGAAATTTTCTCAATGATTGGATTACCATTTAAGAAGGAAAGATCACCTTCGTAATTAAGGCTTACATTCTTTTGCGCAAATCTTGTTTTAATTTCTTTTAAAGAACCAGATAAGATCAATTCACCATTATTTATCATTGCAATATGGTCACACATTTTTTCAGCAAAATCCATTAAATGAGTTGAGAAAATTACCACCTTCCCTTTTTTTGAATTCTCTAAAATAATATCCTTCAAAAGCTCGGTGTTGATAGGGTCAAGCCCGGCAAAAGGTTCATCAAGTATAATAAAATCGGGATCGTGAATTAGTGTTGAAATAAACTGAATTTTTTGCTGATTACCTTTTGATAAGTCTTCAATCTTTGAATCCTTTCTATCGGAAAGTTCAAATCTTTCTAAGTACTCATTTGCTCTTTTATTAATCTCTTTTCCGCTTTTACCTTTGAGCTCTGCAAAGAACTTAATTGTATCGAGCACTTTCATTTTTTTATAAAGCCCTCTTTCTTCAGGCAGATAACCAACCTGATCTTTGAAAGCACTATCAACTTTATTGCCTCTGAATATTACTTCCCCTTTATCAGGTAAATAAATATTTAGAATCATTCTGATTGTTGTGGTTTTGCCTGCCCCGTTGCGACCAATTAAACCGAATACTGCACCCTCAGGGACATTAAATGATACATCTTTAACAGCATTTATATCTCCAAAGGACTTAAACAAATTTTTAACTTCTAATGCATGCATAGGAATGAATTTTTTGTGAATTGATTTGAGTGGCAAATATAACAGTAGAGGTTTGATAAATCAAACCTCTACTTTGAAATTTATGTTACCAAATTTTTACGATTTTATCTTCAGGTCTTCTCATAGGAGAGCCTTCAGGAATATCGAAAGCTTCAAAAAACTGAGGCATATTGCTTACCGGACCAAGTACTCTAAAATTACCAGGTGAATGAGGGCCTACTTTTACTTGTGTTTCAAGACGACCTTCTCTCATGCTACCTTTCCAAATTTGTGCAAAACCTAAGAAGAATCTTTGAGAAGGCGTAAACCCGTCAATTTTTTCTCCTTTTTTGTACTGCTCAGTTTTTGTAAATGCATTGTAAGACACTGTGCAGCCGCCTAGATCAGCAATGTTTTCACCAAGAGTTAATCTACCATTTACATATAAATCTAACGAATCAATAGCTAAGTACCCATCATACTGTTCTACAAGTTTATCAGCTCTAGCTTTGAATTTTTCAGCATCTTCTGCTGTCCACCAGTCTCTGATATTTCCATCAGCATCATACTGTCTTCCTTGATCATCAAATCCGTGTGTAATTTCATGGCCAATAACTAAACCCATTGCGCCATAGTTGATAGCATCGTCCGCTCTGTAATCATAAAACGGATGCTGTAAAATTCCAGCCGGGAAAACGATTTCATTTCTTGTTGGCGAATAATAAGCATTTACTGTTTGAGGAGTCATTCCCCATTCCCAGTCACGGACAGGTTGATTTATTTTGCCTAAAGTTTCTTTGTGCTGGAAGTAATTTGCACGCATAATATTTGCAGCATACGAATCATCTTTAATTTCAAGAGACGAATAATCAATCCATTTTTCAGGATAACCGATTTTTACTCCGAATGCATCTAGTTTTTTTAGAGCTTCGGTTTTAGTTTCATCGCTCATCCAATCGTTACCTTTAATACTTTCACCCATTGAAACTTTTAATGAGGCAACAATTTGATCAGCTTTTGCTTTTGCTTCCGGAGGGAAAAATTTTGCAACGTATAATTGTCCAACAGCCTCACCTAAAGCTCCACTCACAGTATTCAATACTCTTTTATATCTTTCTTCAATTTGTTCTTGTCCGTTTAAGAATTTATTGTTGAATTCAAAACTCTCAGTTACAAAGTCATTACTTAAATAAGGAGTCATTGAACGGATCAAATTCCATTTCAAATAAGTTTTCCAATTTTCTAAAGATTCTGATTTAACCATCTTTCCGATCTTAGTGATATATTTTGGTTGTCCAACATCAACTACACCAGGATCACCAGCTTCTAAAGACGTAAAATATAATTTCCAATCGAAGCCAGGGGCTTTTTGATATAATTCATCGGTTGTAAATTTGTTATACGTAGCTTCAGGGTTTCTGTTTTCAACCGGAGTGTTATGTGCATCAGCTAATTTTGTTTCAAAATCTAAAATTGTTTTTGATTGGCTCGCTGCCATTTCATTATCGCTGCCAATTAAGTTGAACATATTAGCAACATATTCTACATATTTTTCACGAATATCTTTGGAACGGTCGTCATCATTGAAATAATATTCTCTGTTTGGTAATCCTAATCCGCCTTGCCAAATTCCGGCAATTACTTGCTCGCTGTTTTTTGCATCAACGGTTGAATAAAAGAAAAATAACGGATTCCCTGTATAAATTTGAATATGAGCTATTTCTTTAATTAATTCATCAGTGTTAGAAATACCGTCAATTCTTTCTAATTCACCAATAATCGGTTGATAACTTTCTGCTTCAATTTTTTCTGTATTCATTCCAATATTGTAAAGCGTTCCAATTTTTTGGTCAACAGAACCCATTTCTGCATTTTTGTTAGATGCTGCAGCCATAACAACTTCTCTAACTTGCTCGCGGGTATTTTCTCTCAACTCCATAAATGCTGTCCAAGAGGTTTTATCAGAAGGGATAGGATTGTTTTTAATCCAAGTACCTACAGCATATTTAAAAAAGTTATCTGCCGGAGAAACAGTACTGTCAATATTTGCTGCAACATCGAATGCAACAAATTCATCTTTTTTCTGCGGAGAGCACGCAGTAATAAATATCAGCATAACAAAAACAAATGCTGAAATTATAGTTGAACTTCTTTTTTTCATTTACTTTTCCTTTATAATTTTTGTTGGGCATTTTGAGCCGAAAAAATAGTGAAAGATTATTTAAAAAGCGGTGTAAAAATGAATTCTGCAATGTTTTTATTTGATATGCATATCCCATTTATTTAACTTGATATTAATATTCTTTTATATTTATAAAGTGGAGTTAGAAATGACAAAAACAATTCTTTTAATAATGATTGGTAAAAGAAAAGAAGCAGCAGTTAAAGTTCAGCAAATTTTAACAGGCTGGGGTTGTATCATCAAAACAAGATTGGGAATTCATGACGGCGTTTTAGATAACTGTACAGATGAAGGGTTACTAATTTTAGAATTACACGGTGCTCAAGACCAAAAAGATGAATTAGCAAGAAAAGTTTCAGTTTTACCGGGTGTAACATCAAAATTAGTTGAACTAACAATCGACGAATAAAATTTATTCTTAGATGACGTATCCGCATTAGCGGAACGTCATCTACCTTAAAACTTAAATCCGCCAAACAGCACACTCGATCCAGCCTTCTTCCGTATTTCTGAAATATTGATTATTTCCTTTCCGGTAATGTTCAATCTGCATCATATTATTCATCACTTTTAATTCTGCGTCATTACTTTCAAATATTTGAGATAAATCATCTATTGAATAAGTTACTATTTCTTCAAGTCCGCTGTATTCTTTTATTGTATTAAAAATTTGGGTTGGAATTTTCTTTCTTTGATTACTCAATTTTTCTTCCGGAACCATGTATTCAACTATTACCAAGTTATTTTTTTCTGCCGACCGAAAACTTGAAATCATTTTTTCAAGATCCCGTTTATTCAAATAATATGTAATTCCTTCCAATATAATTATACATGGGTGATCGTTATAAAACTCATGGAGAAGATTGTTCAATAATGCAAGCATTGGCGAAGATGTAATATCCGCAGTGATGCATTTTATTTTATGTGAATACTCCGGAAAAAACTTATCATATAATTCTTTCTTTTTGTCCATTCCGGCAACATCAATTTCAAGCACTTTATCAATTCTATCATGATTTTCTTCAAGTATTTCCAGAGCTAACGGTGATTTGCCTGCAGCAAGGTTTACAATTAAATATTCTTCATCACTATTCGAGATTTCAGAATTTATAAAATCGTTTATAAAAAATTTTCTGTTGAGAATTACCTCTTCATACCAATCACAAATTTGATGACATTTTTCATAGAGTTCAGTTCCATTGGAAAGATCGAGATGTTCTATAAATTTTTGAGGGGTTTCTTTTTTAAATGCACGTTTGCCCCACTTCATTACAAGTGCGGCAGTCGGCTCTAGCTTTATTTTATAGTTATTCCCCAAAAGTCCTAACTTTTAATTTTGCTTATGATTTTCTCACTTCTCAATTCTTTTAAAGCGTTATTCGCAATCCATCGTGCAGATTTAGATTCTATTTCCAGAAATTCTTCAGAAAGCTGAATTGCTTTTTCATGTAAAAACAAATTCCTTTTTCCAATTTGCCGTACAGACCAGTTTACAGCTTTTTTTACAAAATTTCTTTCATCTGTAGCTGCTTTTTTAATGTATTCAAAAAATTTTAAAAAATCATCGTTATTTAATTTTTTCGAATGAACGGCTAAAGTTGCCATTAAAACAAATGCCGCTCTTTTCACCAATTCTTTATTCTTTGTACTCCAATCGACTGCTTTATCATATGCAAATTCAGTTTTCCTGAACAAGTTATTGCAAACCTGGTCACACAAATCCCATGAATTAAAATCCGATGCCCATTTGTTCATTAGACTCCGAGAAATTAATTTCGGCTCACCAATCAAAGAAGCAAGCAACCTTGCTTCGTGAATTTGCGTCTCCCATAATTCCAATGCTAGTTTTTGATGCTTCCCAATTTCTTTGGCTTTAATTCTTAAGGTAGGTATTTTTATTCCCAATGCAAATTGAGGGTTTATGCCAAACTTAGCCATACCCTCAATATTTTTGGGATTCCGCATTTTTTTCAGGTCTTTTACAATTGAATCACAATCCAATCATTCCTCTTAGAAATAGGTTCAAAATTCGAAAGGGAAACTATTTTACCACTGCGCTCAGAAAGTGTTTCAATTCTATTGAAATTTGTTAAATACCTTGAAAAACTCAGCTAGTTTTTTCTCGTCAAGATTGCCGTTTGTTCTTACTCCATTACAGAGATCAACACCGAACGGCTTAACATGCTTGATTGCATCTGCAATATTCTCAACATTTAATCCACCTGCCAAAAACACTGGAATATCAACTCTTTCTACTATTTCCTTGCTCAGGTCCCAATTGTGTGTTTTCCCTGTTCCGCCTAATTCTTTAACACCAAGATTCGGATTTCCTGAGTCAAGCAATAAAGCGTCACTTGATGATGCCGCATTTATAGCAAGTTTTACGGGTTCTTCGTCATACATATGAATTACTTGAACAATTTTTATTCCCGGTAGTTTTGCTTTTAATCTTAAGCGGGTAACTTTTTCAACCCAATCAACAAGCTGAATTACGTTTGTACCACAAATTTTGTGCTGCTTAATAATATCGTTTGAAGTTAATTTACTGGTGAGCAAAAACGATGAAACAGCTGGTGGTATTTTATCTGCAATTTCAGAAATTTTCTTTTCAGAAATTACTCCAGGGCCACTCGGCATTTCGGAAACTAATCCAAGCGCTGAAGCTCCATATTTAATTGCTAGTTCAGCTTCCTCCACCGAACTTATGCAACATATTTTTACTTTTGTCATTCCCTTCTCCCTTCCAATACTCTTTTTTTAAAATAGAATAAATAAAGAAATTCTTGAATTTGTTTTTGATTAACATTTGTTCTCTCAACAAACCTTCTTTTATAAATCCAACTTTTTCTAAAAGCCTTTGAGATGGAATATTCTCGGGAACAGTACGTGCTTCTATTCTATTTAGATACATATTATTAAATCCAAAGTCGATAACTGCTTTTAGTGCTTCAGTCATTAGTCCCTTTTTCCAATAATAACAATGAAGAACGTAACCTAATTCCCCTTTTGAATTAATTTTATCCCAATTCAAAAAACCAATAGTCCCAATCACCTTTTGCTCTTTTTTTAGTTCAATGGCCCAAGGTGCAGGTTGATTTTTGTTGTATTTTTCGTTTACAAAATTTAAAAACTCAATTGAATCATGCTCAGTTTCATGTGCATCCCAAATTAGGTGTTCTGAAACTGCAGAGTGTTTTGCGTAATCAAATATATCTTTTAAATCGGAGTATTCAAGACGTCGTAAAATTAATCTATCTGTATCAATTTTAGGTAAATTTAAGAACAGCTTTTCCGGCAACATTTTTACCTTTCATCTATTATCGGAAATAATTTTCTTAAGTTTAAAAAACTTAACTAATGAAAAACCTTACGATAATTTATTTTATTCTAGCTTCTTCCTTATTTCCGCAAACACAATTTAACAAATTTATTAACAATGTTAACTTAACATCTTCAATTTCTGAAAAAGATTCTATAGTAAGTGAGTTTATGAGTTACACGATTGACCAGGGGATTCCACTGATTGAGGAAGATACTGCCACTTTTATTTTACGAGGAACTGACATTAATAGCGTTTCAATTGCCGGAGATATAACAAAAGGGGGTGAAGAAGCAAATCCACTTATTAATCTGCCCGGGACAGATTTTTGGTATTTACGAAAACATTTGCTCCCAACTACCAGATTGGATTATTTCTACGCAGTTCACAGATGGGAAGATGGATTTGTTAAACTGTTTGCAGAATTAGACCCTTTTAATCCGGCTATTTTACCCTGGGGCGATCTGGGTCAAATTAATGAATTAGCAATGCCCGGCTTTGAACAACCAAGAGAAATTATTTACAACGAAAATATTCCACATGGCAAACTTGAAAATTTCACACTACTTAACATAGCTACTGAGCACAACATAAATGTTTATTTACCGCCAGATTACGATGCAAACCAGAATTACCCGGTTACTTATTTTCATGACGGATCATTTTATATTTACAGTGGTTCAGCGGTAAATGTTATTGATAACCTTATTTACGAAAATAGAATAAAACCAATAATTGCTGTATTTGTTGATCCCGAACCGGGCAACCGCTATAATAATTATGTAAAAGAATCAGATAATTTTATTGACTTTTTTAACAATGTAGTTGTTAAGCACATTGATGAAAACTACAGTACAATTCAATCCGCTGAAGGGCGTGCAATGATTGGGCTTTCATTTGGCGGTAATATTGCTCCGCTTATAGTAAATAGCGAAAAAGGAGTATACGGATATTGCGGACTACATTCCGGAGCCTTTTGGCCACTATCATATAAAGCACAAGATAAAATGTTAGAAAACGATTGGGGCATAAAATATTATGCAATTTGGGGAATCTACGAACCAAAATTAATGATTATCGGCAGAGATTTAAGAGATAAAATGGCTGAGAAAAACTATCCTTATTTTGAATGGGAAGAACATCCGCAAGGGCACAGTATGGGATTTTGGCGAGCGAAGATCGATGAATTTCTCGAGCATTTTTTCCCAGCTGAAAATGTAACATCAGTTCGAGAACCAAATGAAATTGATTTTAGTTTTTCTCTATTTCAAAATTATCCAAATCCTTTTAATCCGGTAACTAGTATAAAGTATCAAGTAGCAAGTATCACGAATGTAATTATTAAAATACATGATACATTAGGCCGCGAAGTTGCTACATTAGTAAACGAACAAAAATCTCCAGGTGAATATTCTGTAAATTTTAACGCAGAGAATTTATCAAGCGGTATTTATTATTATTCACTTAATATTGATGGGCGACAAATTTCAAAAAAAATGGTACTTTTGAAATAAAGGATTAAAAATGATTAGTCAAGAATTACTAGATATTTTATGCTGCCCGGAATCTAAAGCTAATTTGGTATTGAATGATAATTTTCTGATTTCGACAGACAAAGAAACACGTAGAAAATACAGAATCGATAATGATATTCCTGTTATGTTAATTGATGATTCTGAACAATTAGATTTAGAAACCTGGCAGGAAATAATGAAAAAACACGGAAAAGAAATTTAACCCGCCGGTCTTGTTCAAGAAAGCAAATTAAATGATTACAAAAACCAATCATGAAGAAATTCAAAACTATCTCAACGATGCATCCAACTTTCATGGGACTTGTGAAAAAGTATTTATTCCAGAAACGGAAAACGAAGTTGCAGAAATTCTAAAGAAAGCAAACGAAAAAAAAATAAACGTAACCGTTTGCGGAAACAGAACAGGGCTAACCGGCTCATCGATCCCTCAAACCGGCTGGCTAATTTCCACTGAAAAATTGAATAGAATTGTTGAGATTAATAGAAATGAAAAATATGCCGTAGTTGAGCCTGCTATAATTTTATCAGATCTTCAAGAAGAAGTGACTTCGCAAGATTTGTATTACCCTCCAGATCCAACAGAAACAAACTGTTTTATAGGAGGAAATGTTGCTACAAATTCGTCCGGAGCAAAATCCTTTAAATATGGCCCGACAAGAGATTATGTCTTGGGGTTGAAAATTATTCTTCCAAATGGGGAAAAGTTAACTATACAAAGAGGACTCTTTTTTGCAAATGGAAATAAAGCTCAGATTATTTCCGACGAAAAGAATATTTACAATTTTGAAATTCCTGATTGCAATATGCCGCAAACAAAGCATGCAGCCGGGTACTTCTGCAAACCTAACATGGATTTAATTGATCTGTTTATTGGCAGCGAGGGCACACTCGGAATTATTACTGAAATAAAATTGAAGCTATTGGACAAACCGGAAAATATATTGTCGTGTGTAGTGTTTTTTGATAGCGAAACGGACGCATTAAGTTTTTTGACAGAAGTAAGAAACAAATCATTAAAATCAAAAAAAGAAAAACAAACAGTTAAAATAGGTGCACGAGGCCTAGAGTTCTTCGATTATTATTCATTAAAATTTATGTCTAAAGATTTCTCAAAAATTCCGGAATCAGCAAAAGCCGCAATTTGGTTTGAACAGGAAATTAATTCTGAAAATGAAGAAACTGTATTAAACGAATGGCTTAAATTAATTGAAGAATTTAATGCTGATGTTGAATCAGCCTGGATTGCAGCTAACGAAAAAGACAGGCTCGAGTTCAAAGATTTCAGACACACAATTTCATTAAAAGTAGTAGATTACGTGGCGCAACAGAAAATTACAAAAACTGCTACGGACACTGCTGTTCCGCATAATCATTTCATTGAGTTTTATAAATGTGCAAAACAATTTCCGGAAACGGCTGGAATAGATTACATAGTTTACGGCCACTTCGGAGATTCTCACATTCATTTGAATATGCTTCCGAAAAATGATAAAGAATTAAAGAAAGCAAAAGAAATTTATGGTCGAATTTGTGAGCTTGCAGTTAGTATGGGCGGAACAATTTCAGCAGAGCACGGTATAGGAAAACTCAAAAGAAATTATTTACTGAAAATGTATGGTGAAAAAAACATCATAAAAATGGCTCGTCTAAAAAAGGTACTCGATCCAAATTGCATTTTATGTATTAACAATATTTTTGATGAAAAATATCTAAATGAAGCTTAGCTGATGAAAAAGAACTTAATTCATATTTTGATATTCTTAGTATTTGTAACAGTCTTGCCCGCACAAAATGATCCTCAAATTCAAAGCCGGAAAAACCTAGCCGAGTTATTTGTTAAATCCGGGCAACTCGCAAGAGCAAAGGAAATTTACAAGGAGTTGGTTAATCTTCAACCGTGGAATTTTGAAAATTACGCTTCGCTAAATAATATTTTATTGAAATTAAAAGAGTACGACGAATCAATTAGTTTACTTACAAGTAAAATAGAGAACACTCCGAATGATCCCGGATACTACGGACTGCTGGGTTCAACATATCACACAATGGGAGAATACGACAAAGCATTCGAAATATGGGATAAAGGAATAAGTGTAAATAACAACTCCGAATCAAACATTCGATTAATGGTAAACTTTGCAGTTCAGAATCGAGCTTTTGATAAAGCTGTTGAATACCTTCGTAAAGGAAAAGAAATCTCTAAGAATCCGATTGGCTTTTCGCTTCAGCTCGGTAATTATTTATTAACAACAATGAAATTCAAAGAAGGTGCTGACGAGTATTGCGAAATTCTAAAACATACCCCCTCACAAATGGGATCGGTAAAAAGTAGGTTTCAAAGATATCTAAGCAGAGAACAAGCATACGAAGCCTTTGTTGAATCGGTAGAAGAGTATTATCAAAAAACAGACATGCCGATATATCTGGAGCTGCTTAGTTTCATTTATTCTTACACAAAACAAAACGACAAAGCTCTTGAGACACTCGTAAAATTTGAGGAAGAAACTAAATCTAACGGAATGAAGATTTACAACTTTGCAAATAGTTCGTTTCTTGGAAAAAACTATGACGTTTCTTTGAATGCTTATAAATATCTAATAGACAACTATGTTAACTCAACCTTCTATCCTGAATCAAGGCTGGGTTACACCCGTTCCAAACATTTTAAATTAATTGATAAACATAAAAATATAAACAGTTGGAAACCGCTGAACGCTAAAGACACAAGCGGGGCACATCATTTTGATGAAATATTAAAATCTTATTACGATTTATTTGAAAAAAATAAACGCATCAGTTATAAAATTGAAATACTATACGAGATCGGTAAAATTTTTGAAGATGTTTATTTTGATTATGCCAGAGCTGACAGTATTTACAAACAAATAGTCTCTTTGAATAAAAATATTCAACTCACTAATGAAACGATATCACGGCTTGTTACACTTTCAATTAAAAATAACAATCTTGATGAAGCCAAAAATTATGCAGAAAAATTAATTGAAAGAAAGCGAAGCAGTGCAAACCACAAAAGTTTTGCAAGGTTTATAAAATCTAAGATATTTTTCTGGAAAGGTGATGTGGATTCTTCACTAAGCAAGTTGAACGAAATTACTTCGAATTTATCAGACAATTACTCAAATAATGCCATTGAACTTTCGATAATACAGAATAGTTTAAAGAAAGACTCAATGAGCTTAAATAAATTTGCAAAAGCGGATATGTTAATTGAACAACAAAAATACAAAGAAGCAAAAATTTTATTGAATGAATTAAAAGAAAATCAGAACCTATTTTTGATTGCTGATGCTGTAAAATACAAACTTGCTGAAATTAACATAGCGACCGACAGTTTTGACACAGCAGAAATACTGCTAAACGAGATTTCTGAAAAAGAAATGCCAAGTGCATATGCAGATAAATCACTTTTCCTTTTAGGTAATCTTTATTTAAACGGATATTCAAACAAATCACAAGCTAAACTTGCTTATCAGAAATTACTTGAAAATTTCCCCAACAGCCTTTATTTTGATAGGTCAAGACAAATTTTAAATAGTTTAGGCGAAAACAGTATATGACAGAAACTGAAGAAAAAAAGATTAAATGCTCATTTTGCGGAAGAGATTCATCTGAAGTAACAAGCATGGTTGCCGGCCCGGATGTTTACATTTGTGATATTTGCATTAAAACCAGTGTTGATATTCTAAAAAATAATTTAGCTGCATTTAACACTAAAAGTTCATCAAAAGGGAATCTAACTCCGGATTTAATTAAAAAGAGTTTAGATGAATATGTAATTGGACAGGACAGAGCCAAAAAAGTATTATCTGTAGCTGTTTACAACCACTACAAAAGAATCAATGCTTCGGATTCATATTTTGAACTTGATGATGTTGAAATCGAGAAAAGTAATATTTTATTAATTGGCCCAACCGGTGTTGGTAAAACATTAGTTGCACAAACGCTTGCAAAAATATTAGATGTACCATTTGCAATAGCTGATGCAACAACTTTAACAGAAGCCGGCTACGTTGGTGATGATGTTGAAACTGTACTCGTAAGACTTTTACAAGCTGCAGATTATAATTTAGAGAAAGCTCAAAAAGGTATTATTTATATCGATGAACTTGATAAAATCTCGAGAAAAAGTGAGAGCACATCAATCACCCGTGATGTTTCCGGTGAAGGTGTACAGCAGGCTTTACTAAAAATTTTGGAAGGAACAGTTGCAGGAGTTCCACCACGTGGTGGACGAAAACACCCGGAGCAAAGTTTAATCAATATAAATACAAAAAATATTTTATTTATAGTTGGCGGCGCTTTTGACGGAATAGAACCGGTAATTGCTTCACGAATAAATAAAAACACAATGGGGTTTGGAACGGACATTTCCAAAAATGAAGAGCTAAACAAAGACGATTTAATGCAGCTTGTTCAACCGGAAGATTTGTTAAAATACGGTTTAATTCCCGAGTTAATAGGCAGATTGCCAGTTGTTGCACCACTTCATTCTTTAAATGAAGATGCTCTTAAAAATATCCTTACAAAACCGAAAAACGCAATTGTAAAACAATTCAAAAAACTGTTTTTAATCGAAGGAATTGAATTAGAATTTGAAGATGAAGCATTGGATGTTATCGTTAAAAAAGCTCAAGAACGCAAAACCGGAGCAAGAGCTTTAAGATCAATTGTTGAAAATGTTCTATTAGATATTATGTATGAAATTCCGACAATGGAAAACGTTGATAAATGTTTGATTACAAAAGACTCTGTTCTAACAGGTGCAAAACCCCTTTACATCGAATCTGACAGAAAATCTGCATAAAAACTTCATTTGAGGATATTAATTTTAACTCGCTTAATATCCTCATTTTAAATCTCAATAGTAAAACATCAATCGTTTGCCCAATTTATTGGAAATTTCGATATCAATTAATGTAAACGCCTAGTTTTACATCTTTTGAAATCCCTCGACCTCTCTTTATAGGCATGCTCTCCTTGCATGCCTATTTATTTAAAATCAGAACAAATTTATCAATAGATTGTTTTATGGTAACTGATTATAATTAATTCTTAAATCCTAGGTAATATGAAAATCTTTACACTTACAATGTTGCTTTTAAATTTTTTGATTGGACAAACAAAAATCTTAATCCCAATGGACTTGGAACAATCTGATCATTTAAAGGCTTACGGAATAACATTTAATGCGTTAAAAGATAATCTCACTGCTGATTGGCTATTAAATTACCGTGGAGGCTCATTTTTAATTGATTACTCCGAAAAGCTCTCATTACAATGCAGAGTTAAGGGTGTGAATTTTGAACAGATTTCAACTCAGCAGGCTGCAGAAATATATGCCTTTGTTCAAAGTGAAGAACAGAATATGGAAGTTGTGAGACTTGAAACGGCTCCGAAAATAGCCGTTTACGTTCCCCCAACCTATCAGCCATGGGATGATGCCGTAACAATGGTTTTAGAATATGCAGAAGTTGAATATAATAAATTGTGGATAGAAGAAATTTTGCGCGGCGATCTTGAAGATTACGATTGGCTGCATTTGCACCATGAAGATTTTACGGGACAGTATGGGAAGTTTTACGCAAGTTTCCGCGGAGCGCAGTGGTACATTGAACAACAAATACTTTTTGAAAGCGAAGCCAAACGACTTGGTTTTGCAAAAGTTTCAGATATGGAAAAAGCTGTAGTACAGACAATTAAAGATTATATTGGCCAGGGCGGATTTTTATTTGCAATGTGTTCCGCAACAGATTCGTTCGATATAGCTCTATCTGCGATGGAAGTTGATATCGTTGATAAAATGTTTGATGGAGATGCTCCCGATGCAAATGCAGAAGATTATCTTGATTTTACAAATACTTTTGCTTTTAAGAATTTTGATCTGGAAATGAACCCATTCGTTTACGAGTACAGTGACATTGATATTCAGCCAGTGGAAATCGGAAATCAAAATAACGACTATTTCACTTTGTTCGATTTCTCCGCTAAATATGATCCCGTCCCGACAATGCTGACGCAAAATCACACCAATGTTGTTCGTGGATTCATGGGACAGACAACAATGTTCAGAAAAGATAAAATTAAAAAGTCAGTTATTTTATTGGCTGAAAGGCCAAATACTGACCAGGTAAAATATATTCATGGAAATTACGGAAGAGGGACATTCACATTTTACGGCGGTCACGATCCGGAAGATTATCAGCATGCTGTTGGCGATCCGCCAACTGATTTAAGTTTGCATAAAAACTCTCCGGGGTATCGGTTGATTTTAAACAACATTCTTTTCCCTGCTGCAAAAAAGAAAAAACAAAAAACTTAAGCTGAAACCAATTAACGAAAGCTGAATCAAACTAAATATGAAAAAGTTGAAAATCAGAGATACAGAAGAAGAATTTAATGTTGGTAAAATTGTTTGTGTAGGCAGAAATTATGTAAAGCATGCAGAAGAACTCGGAAATGAAGTTCCTAAATTCCCCATAATTTTTTTAAAGCCTGTTTCATCGCTGATTCAATCCGGTGAAAAAATTGAGCATCCGGATTACTCAGAAGAAATGCATCACGAAGTTGAACTTGTTTTATTAATTGGAAAAGATATAAAAAACGCCAATGATAATGAAGCTGAAGAAGCTATTGCTGGATATGCTGTTGGATTGGATATGACTTTACGAGATTTACAGAATCAATTTAAAAGCAAAGGGCAACCATGGACACTTGCAAAAGTTTTTGACGCCTCAGCTGTTGTTTCGGATTTTATTTCTAAAGATGAAGTTGATGTAACAAAAGAAAAAATCTATTTAAAAGTGAATGAAGAATTAAAACAAGATTCCACTTTGGATAAAATGATTTTCAATAACATAGAAATTATTAAATTTATCTCTTCAAAAATGACTTTGGAAAAAGGAGATCTGATTTTTACAGGAACACCGGAAGGTGTTGGCAAAGTTGTAAAAGGAGATAAAATTTCCGCCGGAATTGGCGATAATTTAAGATTGGAAACTGAAATTACATAATCACCTTAGAAAAGGTCTAAAAACTTTAATTGTCATTTCGAATCGAACGGAGTGAGTGTGAGAAATCTCCTTCTGCAGCATGAACAATAAGATTCTCACGTCGCATTGCTCCTCAGAATGACAACACAAAAATTATTAAAACATCGGAGATCACAATGCCTGTATTTGAATACCAATGTAAAGATTGTAATGATAAATATGAAATCTATCACAAGTCGTTAAGCAGCCAGGAAAAAATAGAATGCCCATCTTGTGGGTCTGAACAAAGCAAAAAATTATTTTCCTCTTTTACTTCTGTTGAGTCAACTCCTTCTTTTGAGGGTGGTGGTGCTTGTGGAGCACCGTCAGTACCGAGTTGTACAAATGGAATGTGCGGATTGAATTAATTTATTTATGAGTTTACCTGTAACGCAGATTTGAAATCTGCGTTACAACTTTTCTAAAAAACCTGTCTTAACATCATAAATTAATCCATGGATTTTAATCGAGTCAGGCACAAGTGAATGATTCTTTAATTTCTCTAAATCTTCTTTTAAACATTTTTTATTGTCTTCGAAAGTTAGCCAATCAATTTTTTTTGATTCGTTTTCAATCCCAAACTCTTTATCAATTTCCTCATTAGTAACACAACACATCCCGCAGCTAGTGTGCTGAATAACAAACCACTCATCAGTTCCCAATAACTTATGAGAGATCAACAATGACCTAATTGCGTCGTCACTTACCCTTCCTCCCGCATTTCTAATAACGTGCGCGTCGCCTTCAGCTAACCCGGCAAACTTAGCTGGGTCAAGCCTTGCGTCCATACAAGTTAAAATTGCAAAATGTTTTTTCGGCGGAGACTTTAGTTCAGATTTGCTTTTAAAGCCAGATGCATACTTTTTATTTGCAGATAAAATTTCATTAAGTATTTCGCTCATATAATTAATTCCTCTCAATAAATTTTCACCAGGGGAGATCATTTAAATCAACATTACCCCCAGAGACTATTACTCCAACTTTCTTTCCGCCGAATTTTTCCTTGTTTTCAATTATTGAAGCAAATGAAACTGCCCCTGAAGGCTCAACTACAATTTTCATTCGCTCCCACAATAATCTCATTGCTTTGATTATTGTTTCTTCTTCAACTGTCAAAATTTCCGACACATGTTTTTTTACAATCTCAAATGTCTTGGGACAAAGAGCAGTACGCAAACCATCAGCAATTGTCTGCGGATTTATCGATGGATAGATTTTATTATCACGGAAAGAACGAAATGCGTCGTCTGCACCTTTTGGTTCGGCAGCAATTACTTTAACCTTTTCTCCAAAATAATGTGCTGAAAGAGAAGTTCCGCTTAACAAACCTCCACCACTTACAGGAGCAATAATAAAATCAAGATTATCAACATCTTCAATTAATTCTTTTGCAGAAGTTGCTTGCCCGCAAATTATACGATAATCATTGTATGGGTGGATGAAAGTTGCACCTGTCTCTTCAACTATTTTTGCAAGTGTTTCTTCTCGTGCTTTTTGTGTTGGTTCGCAAAGTGTAACTTCGGCACCGTATTCGTACACAGCATTCTTTTTTATTTCAGGAGCGTTTTCAGGCATAACAATGTGTGCTTTTGTCTTGTGAGTTTTTGCTGCAAGAGCAATCGCTTGCGCATGATTGCCTGATGAGTGAGTCGCAATTCCTTTTGCCAGTTCTTCTTTGCTCAAAGATAAAACTGCATTAGTTGCGCCACGATATTTAAAGGCACCAATTTTTTGGAAGTTTTCACATTTGAAATACAACTCGCTACCAAAAATTTTATTTAAAGTGGTCGAAGTTAGAACGGGCGTCCTATTTATAAAGCTTTTTATTTTATCGTGACATTCAATGATGTCTTCTTTTGTTGGAATGCTATTCATTTTTATCAAAATTAATTTTCAGACAGTTTAATTGAATTCCAGAAAAAGTCTACATGAC
Source organism: Melioribacteraceae bacterium (assembly GCA_028282005.1). Taxonomy (GTDB): domain Bacteria; phylum Bacteroidota; class Ignavibacteria; order Ignavibacteriales; family Melioribacteraceae; genus JANQIV01. The sequence goes on from JANQIV010000035.1 coordinate 34,829, forward strand.
TTTCAATTTTTTTTGTGATCTTTTTATTCCGGAATGATTCTTTGCCGGTTAAAAATTCCAACCTAATTAAATGCAACGGAGACAAAAATTCTCCAACAAGCAGATTCAATTCCAATTTCTTAACAACTTTGTGCTTTATCATTTCGTCAAAAATGGTTTCAAGAATTGTTTTCACATCAGATAAATATTTATCGCTGATAATGTTTTCACCATTTATCTTTCTAAACTGCTCCATTGAAATCATTCTAAAAAATTTAGTTTCTTCTTCTGTGTTCCAAAAGTCGATTAACTTTTTTGCAAACTTATAAAAAAACGATTGCGGTTTACTTAATTCGTTCAACAATTCATCATTTAGAATTTTTTCGCTGATTGACTTCGAGTTTCTGATTTCCATTAAAGCTTTCAAAATATCATCTTTCGATTTGAAGTGATTATAAATTGCACTTTCCCTAATTCCAACCTCTCTTGCAATATGCCTAATCGAAGATTCTGCAAAACCTTTTTCAGCAAAGAGGTTCAGGGCAACATCCAATATTTTCTGCTTAGTGTTATTCAATTAAATTTTATCACTTATGAAATATGAACGGTTGTTAACATATTAATTAACAACTAAAGATGCAATTTTATCTTAGGAGTGCTGTGGCTAAATGTCCATTAGTACTGAGAGGCTATTGTTTCCCTAAAATTCTATTTGTAAAGCTTTCCCAAATTTCGCCACTGATTTCAAATTCTGGAAATTCTCTTTGAAATGTAATATCTTTTCCATTTTCAATTAGCTTAAAAGAAAAAACGTAATCATCGTTTGAATTGCTCCACCCATTTAGATTGCCGAAACGTAAGTCATTGTAGTATTTAACATTTTCTTTTTCAGTAATTGCGTAGTAACCGTTCGAAAACCAATTTAATTTTTTAATAGCTCTGCTATCTTCAATTTCGTCAATGAGATTGCTTTTCTTTTCAATCAATCTAAAATTTATTTTTTTTCCGTCATCCAAGAGCGAATAATAACCTTCAGCATAGCCTTCATCGGTTACGAACAAACCCCGCCAAAGAATATTTGTGAACGGTGCCGGAGCAGTTATAAACTTTGTATAGTTGATCCCTTCTTTGTTAATGGAATCAACAAAAACTGAATTGACGTACATTTTATTTACAAAAGTAAAAATTAAATAAGTAGAGCTAAGCCCGATTCCTACGTAATTTATTATTCTTCTCCTTTTTGAACTCCTATTGTAAAAGAGTACAATTATAATTCCGGCTAGTAACGGTAAAGTATATAGAGGGTCTATCACAAATATGGTACTGAAAGAAACCTGATAATTACTAAAAGGATAAAACACCTGCGTACCGTATGTTGTAAAACAATCTAAAGCTATGTGAGTTATAATTCCCCAAAATATAAGCTTAACCCAATCCCGAAATTTCGCTTCTGAGTTTTTGTGAATTCTTTTTATCAAATAAGCTAACAAAGGCGGGAAAATTAACGAGAATAAAATTGAATGTGAGAACCCCCTGTGTACTGAAAGCTGATCTATTTGATCAAATAAGGGATTGAAGAGTACATCTAAATCGGGAACTGTTCCTGCAACTGCTCCCCAAAGAATAGCTTTGTTGCCGACTTTCTTTCCTAAAACAGCTTCACCAACTGCCGCGCCTAGAGTAATTTGTGTTAATGAATCCAATTACAATTCTCTGATTTTTATTCTTAACTCTAATTTACAAAGATTAGTTTCAATAGAATGTAGCACAGATTTGAAATCTGTGCTACAATTTGAATAGGACTAATTTTTTGGAACAGATCTGAGAAATGTACCAAACTGTTTTGGCTCTTCCATTCTGCACGACCAAACCAATTCATTGTTGTAAACTGTCATGTCTGGGCAACCATCGCACATGCTTTGTCTGCCGTCCTGCATAAAATCTACAGGCTGGATAAATAATATTGTTTGCATATGCGCTCTTCTCAAAAATCTAAGCGGATTAGCAAGCATTCTGCCCAAAGCTTTTCTAACACCTTTGTCGAAAGGCCAAAGTGTTAATAGACTTGTTCTTCCCATTCTAGTTGTAGCAGGAGAAGCATAAGATAAATACGTACCATTCAAGAAGTGATGACCAGCCATAATTAATTCCATAAACTTTGCTCCGAGGTAACCATAGATTTTCTCTTTAGAGCCGACTCTTTGCGAAAGCATCCATTTAAATGAATCCGCTTTTTCCGTTCCGTTTAGATAAGCTGCAGGAGTAAATTCCGGGAATCTTTTTTTGACTTCAGCCAAAACGTGAGTTGATAAAATATCAATTTTTCTTTCGGATTCAGAGTGGTACATTATCGTCTGCCAATCCACTTTGTCACCATTTGCATACCAATCGTACGGCATTTGAGGAACTACATGCCTGAAAGCAATGAAAACCATTGTTTGGACAATGTCAATATTTTTAGCCGCCCATTCAACTAAATCCGGAACGTATTCAATTGTGTCTTCATAAACAGTCGAGTTAAATGAACAAGATATATTGCCGACCTCAGCGAGCATACTTGCATATTGATATCTCAGCTCATTTAATTCAATTTCATTTTTACCTTTCCATTCGCTTGTTCTGCCCTGTTTGCTGTCAACATGAAAAGTAAATCCGTAAACGCCGGCTTCCTTTAATTCACGCAACAAATCCATAGTTAGAGCAAAACCATTTGTGTTTATGATGGGTTTAATTCTACGGAATTTTATTTCAGCAACAAGTTCAATTATGTTGGGATAAAGTAACGGATCACCACCGGCAATAGAAATACAATCCGTCTTACGGTATTTTTGAAAAATATCAAGATCGTGCTTTACTTCTTCAAAAGTTTTGTGGGAATCCTTTTCATTGTCACGATAGCATCCGTCGCAAGCAAGATTACATTGCGCTGTCGGTTCAAGCCAGGAAATCGCATTATCCGGCAAAGTCCACGGCAATCGGTATAATTCATTGTGGTCTACTTTTGCAGCATCCATTTTTCACCTAATTTATTGTAAAGTATATTTTCAGCCCATTAAGGGATAGATTGGTCTTCTTTAGACGTACAATTTGAACTTTTATTTCATCGAAAACGAATATGATAATTTTATGGAATAATTTGTATTAAGAAACTTTTAAACTTTTTTCAGAAACTTTTTGTTAGACAAAGTATCTAATTAAACTAGTTCATTTTCTTTTAACTTGATTTTGCTTATAGTTATTCAAAAATTTGGTTTATGAATCTTTTTAGAAATATATCATCAATTAAAGTAGTCCTTTTACTCAGCTATTTAACATTAGTTTCAGTTACTGCTCTTCACCATCATGAATTACATTTTGATGCTGATTCTAAAATTGAGTTTTCTGATCACACCAAAAATGATTCCGACTCGTGTCATGATCATTGCAAATGCCTTATAACAAATTTTTCTACATTAAAAATTTTAGATTATAAAAACGTAGAAAAATCCAATATTGTTACAGACGAAGAATTAATATTAAAATTAGAAAATTATTCTATTGAAAAAACTTTTGCTTTCAACTCTAAACTTTTAAGAGCTCCTCCTATTTTCAACTCATAGCAGTTTTACCTAAAAACTTACTTAAAATTTCTTATCAAAATAATCCTTTAAGGAGAATACTATGTTTAGTAGAATAAGTGTTAATCTATGGAGATTAACAGCAATAATTGTATTTACAACATTCCTTTTTACTTCCTGTAGTGATGATGACGATCCAATTGCACCTGTAGAAGATCACTTCGAAGCAATCGGAATGATATTTTATACATCAGGAATTAAAGTAGCCGAAATACTTCGCGGTGAGACTACAGATACATTTGAAGTACATGAAGGCGAATTGTCTGACCATATTGAAATAAAATTTTATGATGAAGATGAAAACGAAATTGACCCTCCAGGAGGTGAAGACTTTTCATTAGGCTGGC
>JANQIV010000060.1 GCA_028282005.1 Melioribacteraceae bacterium
AGCCGGATTTTCAGGATCGCTGATATCGTAAAGGGTAATTTTGTTGCTGGCATAAACGGCGAGCATATCATTGCCCCCGGAGTAAATTTTCCTAATGAATGAGTGGTCAACAGTTTTAATAAAAGTAGGATTTCCCGGGTCATCAAGTTTATAAATGTGAATTTTTCCGTCGCCTGCGAGATATAAATAATCACCATAACTGGTGTTGTAAGCTACAATGGAAGGGAGTGTGCCGGAATATTCGCCCACTACTTCTAAAACTGGATCGTCCTGTGCGTTGAGCGAAATGATTGTAAAAAGTATTAAAAGACTTATTATAACTTTTTTCATAACTGACCTCTCGATAATTTGCCGCTTCACTTATAATTTTTTAATAATTGGAATTTATTGTAGGCCTGTTATATAAAATGAAAGTTGTATAAATACAATCTTACATCGTCCTGAAACAGGTTTCAGGACAATTCAGTGCTTTGATCTGTATTCTGTTGGGGTTAAACCGGTAACTTCTTTGAAGGCTGTGTTAAAAGCCGATCGCGAATAAAAGCCAACTTCGGAGGAAATATCAGAAATTTTCAAGTCATTATTTTTCAATAATTTACACGCTTCTTTAACTCTGAATTCATTTACAAACGAAGTGAAATTTTTGCCCAAAACATCGTTGATGAGAATTGAAAGTTCCTTTTCAGGCAGGTGAAGCCTTTTGGCGAAATTCTTTATTTTTAGATGTGGGTTGAGATACAGTTTTTCATCAACTATTAATGTTTTAATTTGGTTAACAATTTCATTTTGGGAATCCTCTTCAAACTTTGATTTGATTTTCCTTCCGTTTACTGTAATTGGATTTTTTTTGAGAATTTCTTTTAATTTAAGTTGATACAAAATTTCATCGTGTTTAAAACCAATCACACCGAAAACTAATATTGTAAAATTTGAAATTAGTGAGTCTATCAAATAAGTTTCATTCCCGGCAAACCATGCGGCAATAAGTACTGTCTCATATAAAAATGCTACAAAAATTATATACTTTAGCCATTTCGCGGCAAAAGAAAATTCGTGATTACCTTTATATTTTTTGTTAATTAAAATGAATCTTCTCATAAAATAAAGAAACTGGAGGTAGTAGAGTACATAAATAATCCAAATATATATTTCGAGCTCAGGTGGAAAATCTGTACCGTAAGAACTGATTGATAAAACAAGAGATTTGAATTCCGATCTTCCAAGAAAAAGCAACAAACCTAAAGTAAAAACAAAGATAAAAATAGGGACAACGTAATTCTTAATTTTCATCTCAATTTTCTCGCCGCGAGAAAACAGTGAGTTTATGTAACTGTTGGCAACCGGGTAAATGCAATAAAGCATTGGAAAAGCAAAAATAAACGCTATTGCCGCCGCTGAATACCCTTCAGTAATAACAAATATGTTTAATAAGTGAAGTGAAACTGAAATTATCATTCCCGCAATAAGAAAATAGCGCGCTCTATTTGAGTTGTTTTCGCTGATAGAGAAAATCAGCAAAAAAGTTGCAGAGACAGTAAGACCGATTATGTATGAAATTAAATCCAATTATATACTAAAGTTTATTTTGGATAGGGGCAAACATTTTAATTTCGCTTAATACTTCATCTTTAGTGATAGTAACTATTCTGTATCCAAAATTTATGTTATCTTTTTCGCTGGTCTCAGAATATTTTTTTGCCTGGAAACTTGCTGCCGGCGTAACAAACTGTTTTACGTTCCCTTCGCATTGCTCATCGTCCATGTGAAGATGTCCGCAAAAAATGTAAACATCTTTCCCGAACTTTTGCAGTTCGCTATTAATTTTTTCATTACCAATTAAAGGGTATTCCCTTTGGGGGGTAGTACTTGTTTCCAAAATTGGATGGTGAATAAACATGATTATTTTTTGCCGGTATTGAGTTCGTTTTGAAGCCAGCTCAATTGTAATTGGCTTATCTCGCTTGAAGATGTATCAAGAAAAAAATATTTGTAATATTCATCCTCACTTGTGTAGAATAATTCTTTCCTATCTTCGGGCAAACCGGGATTATAAAATTTGATTGCTTCGTCAAATGAATCGTGATTACCGAGTGTGACTTTAAAATTGAGGTTATATTTTTTGAAAGAGTCAAATAGCAATTCATTGGATTCTTCAGTTCCAATATCTCCGGTGAAAATTATTTCATTAATTCCTTTTTCAACTACATCGTTAAGAATAATTTCCAAATTCTCTTTTGCTTTTACTCCGTTATCAATTGAAAATTGTTCTTCTAAATGTATGTCGGTTATGTGTGCTATTTTTTTCATGATAAATTATTTTGTCTTAGGAATACCGAAGTATCTATGAATTCAACAATTATTGCAATTTTCACAACCTCCCTTTATAAGCCAGAGAAAGTTAATCATAATTAATTAAACAAAAGTAAGATCAATTTATACCAATAGTTCAAAGCGAGAATAAAAGGGAAAAAGAAAACAAATAATAGATATTTTGATAAAGTATTATGGGAGTATGTTAAATCTCCAATTCCAAGATCTTTATTATTGATAATTTCTCTATGATCTCCAGGATTTTTTAGCAAAAATAGAAATGAAAATAAGTTTAGTATTATTGTAATAATTGGAATGAAATATTGTCCTATTGAAACAGATTCATGTAAATGTATATATTCTTTTTGGTGTTTGAAGATAGGACTATAACCAATTTTAACTATATCATTTTTCTCGATAATAATTTCTTTAGACTTTTCAAAAGAGTAGGATGAGCCAAAAGAATCATCTAAAGAAGTCGCTAAAAAACTATCATCATGAACAAAGAAAACTTCAGCATCAACAAAAATATTAGGGAGAAACAAGTCAATAAATATTAGTAAACATAAGATTAGATTTGCATATAAAATCACTCTCATAAAAACAAAAGATGATGAATTAAATTCAGAATTATCTAAATTTTCTGCAGCTTCTCTCTTTTTTTGCCATTCTGAATGTTTAGACAATTACCCCTCTCATTACTTTCCCAACACCTCAATAATCCCTTTGCAAAAATCCGGTAAGTCCGGCGGCCTTCTGCTGGAAACCATGTTTCTATCAATTACCAAAGCTTCGTCAATCCATTCAGCACCGGCATTAATTAAGTCGTCCTTTATACCCGGGGTGGATGTACATTTATAGCCTTTCATAATTTTTGCGGAGATCGGTATCCACCCGGCATGGCAAATGTGAGCAACAAGTTTTTCGCTTTCATTGAATTGCCTTGTCAGTTCAAGCACTTTCTGGTCTCTGCGTAATTTGTCCGGTGCAAATCCGCCGGGAATTACAAGTCCGTCAAAATCACTTTCATTCATGTCATCAATTGCAGCATCCGACTTGCACGGGTAACCGTTTTTGCCGTCGTATACTTTGTTTGCTTCGGGTCCGGCAACTATAACTTCACAGCCTTCTTCGATTAGTCGTAGTTTCGGGTACCACAGTTCGAGGTCTTCGTAAACGTGGTCAACAAACATTAATATTCTTTTTCCTTTTAGGGTGCTCATTTTATGATCCTTTCAATATCCAAAGGAATCCCTTTTCTTCGACTCCGCTCAGAATGACGGGATTCCAGATTGACAATTTAATAGTCTCATCACGAGGAATGAAATGACGAAGTGATCTCCAAATTGAGATTGCTTCGTCCCGCTGAAACGGGACTCGCAATGACAAACTTAATTAATCAGTGTATTGTGAAATAACTTTTTTAATTGCTTCCTGGCAAACTTTGCAGAAAGGTACATCACTCTTTGCGAACATTTTACAATCCAGCATTGGCCTGTAAACACCTTCGGACATATAACCCGCACCTTCAAAAGCTCCCACTTTGCCGTAATTTTTTTCTTGTCTCAAATATTCGTCTACTCTTTTTGTGCGTGCTCTGTCGCGTTTGTCGTAGTCAAGTTCTGCAGCTTTAATTTCTTCTTCGGGAGCGTTTTCTCTTTTTAGTCTTGCGATGTTGTCATTCAACTCTCTGCGAAGCGCCTGCCATTTAAGATCTGTTTCGTCGTATTCTTTCTTTCCCCATTCAGTTGGTACTTCAATTCCCGGCGAAAGCAAATGTTTCCATTTAATGTTTTCTTTATCTAGTAAGCGGGTAATGTTTGGTTCAACCGGCTCAACTCCATCCGGGTAAAACCCACCGTCGTATGCTGTAGACGAAGTATAGTATT